>CAZJCZ010000062.1:0-12110 GCA_964544575.1 uncultured Flavobacteriaceae bacterium
GTATATTGAACTAGAGAAGAAAAAAGAAACTTTTTTAGCAAAAATTCTACAAAAACTAACTGAAAATCCTTCAAAATTCCTTACTACCATGTTGGTAGGTAATAATATTGCATTAGTAATTTACGGATATTTTATGGGTGAATTATTAATGCCTTACTTAAAGCCCTATATAGTAAGCGATTTTTTGATCTTATTAATTCAAACATTAATATCAACTTTGATCATATTGGTTACCGCTGAGTTTTTACCCAAAGCAATTTTTAGAATTTATGCCAATGAATTTCTTAAAATATTTACATTACCCTCATACCTGTTCCTTTTATTGTTTTACTTTATTTCGATGTTTATCACATTTATATCTGATTTTATTCTTCGTGTTTTCTTCCATGCAAAAGAAGATAATGTTCAACTTGCATTTACCAAGGCAGAATTAGGTCATTTCATAACCGAACAATTAGAAACGGTTAAGGAAGATGAAGAAGTTGATTCTGAAATTCAAATTTTTCAAAATGCCTTAGAATTTCATAATGTGAAAGCCAGAGAAGCTATGATACCTAGAACAGATATGATAGCTATTGATGTTAATGATAGCATTAAAAATCTTAAAGGAGTATTTGTAGAAACCGGTTTATCAAAAATTGTAGTTTTTAATGATTCTTTAGATGACATTATTGGCTATGTGCATGTTTTCGAACTATTTAGAAACCCCAAAAGTATAAGGTCTATTTTGCTGCCAATTGGAGTAGTTCCTGAAACAATGATGATCAATGACATATTAAATGACCTCACTAAAAAACAAAAAAGTATAGCAATCGTATTGGATGAATATGGTGGAACTTCAGGCCTAATTACTATTGAAGATATTATTGAAGAATTGTTTGGTGATATTGAAGATGAACACGATTCTATCATACTCCTTGAAAACAAGATCAACGATAGAGAATTTGAATTTTCCGCTCGTCTTGAGGTTGATTATATTAGTGAAACTTATAACTTATCACTGCCCGAAGATGATGCTTATGAAACTCTTGGCGGATTAATAGTTGATTCAATCGAAAATATTCCACAGCAAGGTGAAATCATCCAGATAGGCAACTTTCAATTCACAATTACAGAAGTTTCATCATCAAAAATTGAAAATGTATATTTAAAAGTTCTATCTAAAGAAGAATAGACCAACATTTTGCACTAATTTACTTCTAATTCTGCTTTCATAATTAAAACGGATATTGTACTTTCGCACACTGAATTTAAAAGAAGTGAAAAATGGCAATATTATCTAAAATTAGAGAGCGTTCATTATTTTTAATTATCGTCATAGCATTAGCATTATTTTCTTTTGTTATTGGAGATGTTTTTACGCGTGGTGGCATGGGTGGTAACAAAAATTCTGTTGGCGAAATTAATGGTGAAAATATTAGTATTGAAGAATTCGCAGAGCTAGTAGAGCAACAACGAGCAAGAACGGGCAATAGAGGGTCGCAATTACAAAGCGTAAATGCTGCTTGGGATAACTTAGTGAGAGAGAAAGTATATAAAACTCAATTAGAAAAATCTGGTATAATAGTTGGCGAAAAAGATGTTTGGGATGAAATTATAAATCAACCTTTTGTTCAAAACAATCCACAATTTAAAAATGAAATAGGAGTATTTGACGAAGAAAAATTTAAAGAATATGTCTCAACTCTAAAAGATGCTTCCACTGAAGATCAGCAAGGAGAATCGACTTGGCTAAGTTGGCTTAATTATGAATCAAACATTAAGTCTAATTTACAAATTAAGACTTACAACAATTTAATATCGGCCGGACTAGGTGCAACTTTAAAAGATGGTGAACACTATTATTTTGAAAATAATACTAAATTAGATTTGGAGTATATTTATATACCCTATACTTTTATAGCTGATAGTTTAGTTACCGTTACTGATGATGAAATTAAGAAATATGTCAAAAGTAATCCTGATGATTATAGAACAGAAGCTTCGCGTGATATCAGTTTCGTGAAATTTAATATTGTAGCGACTCCTCAAGATGAATTGGCTATTAAAACACAATTAGAAGCACTAATTAATGATAGAGAAGAGTACAGTTCAGCTGCCAAAACCAATGTTAAAATTACAGGCTTAGCCAATACTGATAACGTTGTATCGTTTTTTAGAGATAACAGTTCTGACACACCATTAGATAGCAAATTATACACCAAGTCTAAGTTAAATCAATTAGTAGCAGACAGCATTTTTAAATTAAAGGTTGGAGAAGTTTATGGCCCTTATAAAGAAGGTGAATTTTATAAGCTTTCAAAATTAGTTGATGTAAATCAAATGCCTGATTCCGTAAAGTCTAGACATATTCTAATCCCATTTTTAGGATCTAGAAGTGCTAATCCCACTATTACGCAAAATGAAGAAGAAGCAAAGAAAACTGCCGATAGCCTTTTAATTGTTCTTAAAAATGATAACTCTAAGTTTGCAGATATAGCTAAAAATTTATCTTCAGATAAAGGAAGTGGAGCTAAAGGAGGAGATTTAGGTTGGTATCCATATGAAAGAATGGTTCCTGAATTTAGAGATTTTTCTTTTCAAAACAAAGTTGGAGATATAGATATTGTAAAATCTGACTTTGGTTTTCATATTATTGAAATAGAAGGGCAAAAAAATATTCAACCTGCAGTAAATGTTGCTACATTTTCGAGAAAAATAGTAGCCTCTGAAGACACTGAAAATGTTATATTTCAAAAAGCCGAGACATTCGCATCTGAATTATCAAAAGGTATTGATATTTTAGAATTGGCTAAAGGAGATTCGTTAATAGTACAACCAGTAATAGGCTTGAAAGCTATGGATGAAAAGGTTTCAACCTTAGGTGATCAAAGACAAGTTGTTTCCTGGGGGTTTGATAAATCAACAAATGAAGATGATATTAAACGATTTGATATTGAAAAGGGGTATGCAGTGGTTAAACTTACAAAAAAACATAAAAAAGGTCTAAGTTTAGGTAACTCTAAATTTAAAGTTAGAAATACCCTGTTAAATGAAAAAAAGATTAACCTTATCAAACAAAAGATAAAAGGAGATAACTTACAAGAAATAGCTAAGATATTCAATCAAACAGTAAATTCTTCAAAGGCCGTATCTTTAGGTAGTCCTGTAT
Source organism: uncultured Flavobacteriaceae bacterium (assembly GCA_964544575.1). Taxonomy (GTDB): domain Bacteria; phylum Bacteroidota; class Bacteroidia; order Flavobacteriales; family Flavobacteriaceae; genus Aureibaculum. Next base: position 3,152 of record CAZJCZ010000062.1, read on the forward strand.
TACCTGGGGTTGGAAGGTCTATAGAAATAATAACAATTTTGATAGGCTTAGAAGAGAATAAAATATATTCAGGAATTGAAGCTCAAAATGGTGTTTTTGTAGTTAAAATTCTTAAGAAAGATATGCCGACAGTTTTAGAAAACTATAAAGGTTTTACCAGCACAATTTTGAATGCTAACAAATCTAAAAGTTCAAAGTCATTTGAGGCAGTAAAAAAATTAGCTGATATAGAAGATAATAGAGCATTAATCTATTAATTGATATTTGATTCAACTTTCAAAAAAAAATGCTTAATAAGTTGTATTTACTGAACTTTTTATATATTTGCCATTGATATTTGTGCCTTATTGGCATAAAACTAACATTACAAACAGAAACTATAAATTAAAATTATTTAAAATGAAACATTTAAAAAAAGTTTTATTCGTTTTGGTACTTTTTGCTGCCTTTAGCATGAACGCTCAAGATGAAGACAATCCTTGGTCAATTGATTTTGGTGCCAATGCAGTAGATTTTTATCCTACAAATCAAGCTGGATTGGGAGGCTGGTTTGATGAATATGCCAATTTTAACGATCATTACAATATCGTCCCTTCGATCTCTAGATTTAGAATTGGTAGATATTTAGGAGATGGTTTTTCACTTGGTGTTGCTGGTTCTTTCAACAAAATTGACAAAATCGGAGATGCATCTGCAGAGAATTTATCTTACATAGCTGGAGATTTAGATATCCGTTATGACTTAAATAACGTATTTGGTGATTCTAAATGGTTTGACCCTTACTTGTCTGTAGGTGGTGGTTATACTTTTCTTGATGAAGAAGGATCTGGTACTTTTAACGGAGGTGCTGGTATAAATTTTTGGTTTAATGAATTTATTGGACTTAACTTACAGTCTGTTTACAAGCATTCGTTTGATGAAGAACAGCAATTACCTCATTTTCAACATGCTTTAGGAATAGCTATTAAATTCGGTGGTAAAGATACAGATGAAGATGGTATTTATGATAAAGAAGATGAGTGTCCTGAAGTGTTTGGTCTTGAAGCTTTCAACGGCTGTCCTGATACTGACGGTGATGGTATAAAAGATGGTGATGATGCTTGTCCTAATACAGCTGGTTTAGCTGCTTTAAACGGTTGTCCTGATACTGATGGTGATGGCCTTGCTGATAAAGATGATGCTTGTCCTAATGTTGCTGGTTTGGCAGCATTAAAAGGTTGTCCTGATGCCGATGGTGATGGTCTTGCCGATGGTGATGATTCTTGTCCAAATGAAGCTGGTCCTGCTGCAAATAAAGGTTGTCCTTGGCCAGATACTGATGGCGATAGCGTTTTAGACAAAGATGATGAATGCCCTGAAGTTGTGGGTACCGTTGCTAATAAAGGTTGTCCTGAAGTAACTGTAGAAGTACAGAAAAAATTAAATGATTATGCACGAACAATCTTATTTGATACTGGTAAATCTTCTATCAAAGCTGAGTCTACTATGGTAATGGTTGATATCATTCAAATCTTAAATGAATATCCGACTGCTAAGTTTACAGTTGAAGGACATACTGATAGTGTGGGAAGTGCAAAATTAAATCAAAAACTTTCTGATTCAAGAGCAAATTCTGTTAGAGATTTCTTAATTGACAAAGGAATTGGTGCTGATAGATTAACTGCTAAAGGATTTGGTGAAGATACTCCGATTGCTTCTAACAAAACTAGAGCTGGAAGAGCTGATAACAGAAGAGTTGAAATCAACTTGGTTAAATAAAAATCAGGCTTAATATTAAGCTCAAAATAATAAAAAAGCTCCATGAATTTGGAGCTTTTTTTATTGCTACAACATTTGTAAATTCGTTTTATGCAAACTTTTCTAAACGATGTTGTTAAAGAAATACTATCTAAGACTCAAAATCTTTCCAACCATACTTTCATCTTACCAAGCAGAAGAGCAGGAGTTTTTTTAAAGGAACAACTTAAATTATCATTAACTACAACATCTATACTGCCAAAAATTATTAGTGTTGAAGAGTTTATTGCTGAGCTGTCAAGTATAAATTTGATAGAATCAACTACACTATTATTTGAATTTTATCACATATATAAAGAAAATACTCCTTCAAAAGAAACTGACAGTTTCGATAAATTTTCTACGTGGGCAACAATATTATTACAAGATTTTAATGAGATTGACAGGCATTTAATTGATACAGCCTACATTTTCAGTTACTTGAAGGATATTAAAAGGTTAGAAGAATTATTAAAGGGTGAAAAGAAAACTGAACTTATTACAAATCGCTTTAATTTTTTTGAAAAGTTAGAGACTTACTACACTTCTTTTCGTGCCCATTTATTGGATAAAAAAATTGGATATCAAGGGTTACAGTATAGAGAAGCCTTAGAAAACATTTTTTTCTATATAAACAACCTAACAGACACAAAGATAGTATTAGTAGGTTTTAATGCACTTAATAAAGCCGAAGAGCATATCTTTCAAGAATTATTAAATCATGATATTGCCACAATATATTGGGATATAGATAAATTTTACTACGATACTGACCATAAGGCATCTGCATTTATCAAACAATATCATAATAAGTGGGATTATTATAAAAATAATGAATTCAAATGGCGATCAGATAATTTTTCATTTAAAAAAAATATTAGAATTATTGGCACCCCTAAAAATATTTCTCAAATAAAATATGCCGGTGAAATTTTAAGAAAAATTAATAATTCAACAGAAAATTTTGAAAATACCGCTTTGGTTCTTGCGGATGAATCATTATTGACTTCTGCACTTAATTCCTTGCCAACTGATGTTGAAAATGTGAATATTACAATGGGATACGAGCTTAAAAATATTCCTCTAACAAATGTGTTTGAAACACTTCTTAAATTACACCTCAATAGTAAGCAGCAAAAATTTTATTATAAGGATGTATTATCCGTTTTAAGTCAAAATCAAATAAAAAATATTGGTAAAGCCTCGCATTTATCTGAAAAGTTAATTTTAAATATCTCATCAAATAATTATACCTATTTGTCAAAACATGACCTTATAAATTTAAGTCATAATGATCTTGAAACGTTTGAACTTATTTCATTTTTATTTGATAATTGGAATGATAATGCGAATACGGCTATAGAAAATTGTATTAGACTAATAAACTTAATTAGGAGAAATAAAGAATCAAATAAGTTACAAAAGGAATATTTATTTAGATTCAATAATGTTTTTCAACAACTTTTAAATCTTAATGAAGAATTTGGTTATTTAAATGATATTAAAACATTATTTCAATTTTACAAGCAAATACTAGGTAATGAAAAGCTCTCTTTTAAAGGTGAGCCCTTAACAGGATTACAAATAATGGGAATGTTAGAAACCAGGGTTCTTGACTTCAATAATATAATTATTACTTCGGTAAATGAAGGCTTGTTACCTGTTGGAAAGTCTGATAATTCATTTATTCCTTTTGATATTAAAAAAGAAGTAGGCTTACCAACATATCAAGAAAAAGATGCTATTTTTTCATATCACTTCTTTAGGTTGTTGCAACGCGCCGAAAACATCTATTTACTGTACAATACAGAAGCTGATGCTTATGGGTCAGGTGAGCAAAGTCGATTTATAACCCATTTAGAAATCCTTAAAGAAAATGAAATAGAGAAGTTTGTTGTTAGCCCAAAAGTAAATAAGTCAAAGAATGAATTAAAACAACTTTCAAAAAACGAAGAACTTATAAATGAATTAAAACAATTGGCTACCAAAGGGTTTTCACCTACTGCACTTACTACCTATATTTTAAATCCATTTGAATTTTATAAACAGAAAATATTAAAAATTAAAGAAGTAGAAGAAGTAGAAGAAACCATTGCCGCAAACACATTAGGTACCATTATCCACAAAACACTGGAACAACTGTATTTGCCATATATAAAAAAGTATATCACAAATGATGCAATCAAAGAGATAAAAACTCGTGTTGATGATGAAATTAAAAAATGGTTTTCAAATGAGTTTGGAAAGGGCAATATTGCATCAGGTAAAAACTTTCTAATTTATAATGTTGCAGTTCAATTTATAGATAATTTTCTAGAACATGAATTATCTTTGATTAAACAAGGCAAGAAAATAAAAATACTTGAATTAGAACATGATTTAGATACCACAATAGAAATTGATGGTTTAGAGTTCCCAATATGTTTAAGAGGTCAAGCAGATAGAATTGATCAAGTAGATGGTGTTATTAGAATAATAGATTATAAGACAGGAAAAGTAGTACAAAATCAACTAATTATTAAAGATTGGAATTTAATAACATCTGATTATAAAAAATATAGTAAAAGCTTTCAAGTGCTTTTTTATGCCTTATTATATACGCGTACCCATGATATTGATTTAGAATCAACCTCTTTAGAAAGTGGAATCATATCATTCAAAAATTTAAAATCGGGATTTTTAAGTGTCAATAAGAAAAATGTTTCTATGAATGATTTAGATAACTTTGTTGTTCAATTAAAAGAACTTATTTTAGATATATTTGATACTAAAAACAATATTATTGAAAAAGAAGTAAGTTTTTAATGTTTTATAGAATGAAAAAAAGAAAAAATTTAATCATACAGAGCCAACATCAAAAACCAATATTAACTGACACATTTTATATACAAAATGGCCAGGCAAAACCTATTGTAATTTTTGCACATGGGTTTAAAGGATATAAAGATTGGGGATGTTGGAATTTAGTTGCTGAAGCATTTGCCCGGCAAAACTTATTTTTTGTAAAATTCAATTTTTCTCATAACGGTGGTACCAAAGAGCAACCTATTGACTTTCCTGATCTAGAAGCTTTTGGAAATAATAATTTTATTAAAGAGTTAGACGATTTACAATCAGTTATTGATTGGGTTTTTACAGAAAAATCAATTCAAAATGAAATAGACACCTCTAATATTACCTTAATAGGTCACTCTAGAGGTGGTGGCATTGTAGCACTTAAAGCCAGTGAAGATAATCGTATCACAAATCTTATTACATGGGCTGGTGTTTCTGATTTCGAAGCTCGATTTCCAAAAGGAAAAGCTTTAGAGTTATGGCGAAATCAGGGTGTTTCTTACATTGAAAACTCAAGAACTAAACAGCAAATGCCTCTTTACTATCAGTTTTATGAAAATTTTGAACAAAATAAAAAGCAATTACATGTTCAAAGTGCGGTTAATAATTTGAAAATACCCTACTTAATATTACATGGAACCAATGACACAACGGTGCTGTTTGAAGAAGCCAAAAATTTACATTCTTGGAATCCAAAGTGTGAATTACAACTATTTGAAGGTGCAAATCATACGTTTGGTGCAACTCATCCTTGGAAAGAAACCTTTATACCAGAACATGTACAAAGCATTATTGATAAATCAATCGTTTTCGTAAATAATCAAAATAAATGATATAAATCATACCTGTGTAATGATTGTTACAATAATTTTGTACTGTAATTAAATAGAAGATATTAACCTGTCTGATTTATCTGATATTAATCTAATAAATACAAAATAAAGATCATTTTATGCTTTTAATGTTAACCATATTAGCAATTACAATCGCATTATTTATTTGGGGGAAATTCTCGCCAGATGTTGTTGCACTTTTATCAATGATAAGTCTTTTTGTTTTTGGTATTCTAGATTCTAAAGAAACATTAAGCGGATTTAGTAATCCTACAGTTATAATGATTGCGGCACTCTTTATTATAGGTGAAGGATTGTCTCAAACAGGTTGGACAGCACAAGCAGGACAAAAATTTGTTCAATGGGCAGGAAATAGCTTTCCAAGACTACTTGTTATATTAACTTTAGGTTCCGGGGTTTTATCGGGCTTTGTTAGTAATACAGGAACCGTTGCTACCTTATTACCTGTTACAATTTCTTCTGCTTGGAAAATGGGAACCTTACCCTCTAAAGTATTAATGCCAGTGGCCTTTGGATCTAATACTGGTGGCTTACTTACTCTAACCGGCACCCCTCCTAATATTATTGTTAACCATGCTTTGGAAGAAACTGGAATGGAAGGATTTTCATTTTTTGAATTTGGTTTAATAGGGCTTCCTTTATTAATTATCGCTCTTGTATATTTTAGATATGTTGGTCATAAATTATTGCCAAAAAATAAAACTAATAATAAACCCGTTGATATTGATTCTACCTTACATAGTTGGATAGAATCATATAAAATTGAGGATGATTACTATAGATTACGTATCAGATCATTGTCTCCCCTTATTAACACAACCTTTAGTAAATGGGATTTTGAAAGAAAATATAAGGTAACAGTCATCAGATTAAAAAGACGTCACCCTAATAGATTAAAAGGTACACGCCCATTTATTGAGTTCCCAACTCCAAGTGATGATATGCGATATCATGACATTATTACCGTTAAAGGAGAAACTGAGGCAATAAACCGATTAATGATCACATTTAGATTAGGGTTATTACCATTAGAACCTATAAAAAATGAATTGAGGCACAATCTTATAAACCAAGAGGTTGGTATGACGGAAGTTTTGGTTACTCCAAAATCCTTTTTAGTTGGTAGAAAAATAAGAATGGGTAATTACTTCAAGCGCTTTGGAATACAATTATTAGCAGCTTCAAGAGATACCAAACCATATTTAGAAAAAGAAATTGTAGTAAAAGCTGGAGATGGTTTTATTATTAGAGGTAGCTGGGAAGATATTGAAAACTTAAAACAACAACATGAAAATCTTGTAATTTGTGGTAGTCCAGAAGGTATGGCTAAAAATGTAGACAACCTTACCCCAAAATCGTATATAGCTATGGGAGCTTTAGTGCTCATGATATTTTTATTAGTACTAAAAATTGTTCCTGGATCTATTGCTGCATTAATTTCTGCAGGGATCGTAGTACTTACAGGTTGTATTCCAATCTCTAAAGCATACAAATCAATTAGCTGGACCAGTGTAATTATGATTGGAGCGATGATACCAATGGGTATAGCTTTACAAAAAACAGGAACAGCGGGACTAATTGCTACAAATTTGGTGAATTACCTGGGTAGCATTCACCCTTTAATGTTATTAGGAGGTATATTTCTTTTAACAACGGCATTTAGTCAGGTAATCAATAATTCAGCAACAGCAGTTTTAATGGCTCCAATTGCATTAATTGCAGCCAATACTTTAAATATTTCACCAGAACCATTCATGATAGTAGTCGCAATAAGTGCATCAACTGCATTTTTAACTCCAGTTGGTACCACAACAAACGCGATGGTAATGGCGGCAGGTGGATATAAGTTCATTGATTATTTAAAAGTAGGGACCCCTTTATTATTATTATTTTTAATAGTAACTTTATTGCTGGTACCAATTATATGGCCTTTTTAAACAAAAACGAAAACAAATTATAAACTTAAATAGCTAAAATTAATACAAATGGAAAACAACGTAAATACTCCAAAAAATGCTGATCTAATGCAGTACGGAATAAAAGATGCTACTGTAAAATGGAATTTGACTTCCGAACAACTACAAAAAGATACTGTAGATTTAGGAATGGGAGTTGAAACAAAAAATGGAACTCTTGCTGTTAACACAGGTAAATTTACTGGAAGATCTCCTCTAGATCGTTTTTTAGTAAAAGATGATTATACGGCTGATAAAGTTTGGTGGGGAAAAGTAAACAAACCTGTTTCTCCTGAAAACTTTGCAAGATTACAAAACGAAATCGTAAAATACCTTTCTGGAAAAGATCTTTATGCAAGAGATGGATATGTTTGTGCTGATCCTAAATACAGATTAAATGTAAGAACGGTTACTGAACTACCTTGGTCTAACATGTTTGTTTTTAATATGTTCTTACGTCCAGATGCTTCTGAATTAAAAGATTTTCAAGAAGATTGGTTAGTACTATGTGCACCAGGATATGAGTGTCCAGATCCAAAAGGTTATGGAATTCGTCAAGGAAACTTCTCGATCTTAAACTTTACTACTAAAGTTGCTTTAGTAGGTGGTTCTGCTTATACAGGAGAAATTAAAAAAGGTGTTTTCTCTGCCTTAAACATGATCTTACCAACAGATAAGAATGTATTACCAATGCACTGTTCTGCTAACGTAGGAGAAGATGGTGATACTGCCATTTTCTTTGGCTTATCTGGAACAGGAAAAACAACCTTGTCTGCTGATCCAAGCCGTAAGTTAATTGGTGATGACGAACATGGTTGGACTTCTGAGAACAACATCTTTAACTTTGAAGGTGGATGTTATGCAAAAGTTATTGATTTAACAGAAGAAAAAGAACCAGACATCTTTAGAGCTATTAAACCAGGTGCCATACTAGAAAATGTTGTGTTTGATGATAATGGAGATGTTGATTATATGGATGGGTCTATTACGCAAAACACTCGTGTAAGTTATCCAATTTATAATATTGATAATATTCAACAACCATCTTATGCTGGAAACCCTAAGAATATTTTCTTTTTAACTTGTGATGCTTTTGGTGTATTACCTCCAGTATCAAAATTAACTCCTGGTCAGGCAGCTTACCACTTTATTTCTGGTTATACAGCAAAAGTAGCAGGAACAGAAGCTGGAATTACAGAACCTGTACCTTCTTTTTCTGCATGTTTTGGAGCTCCTTTTATGCCATTACACCCAACAAAATATGCTGAAATGTTAAGTAAAAAAATGACGGAAGCAGGTGTAAACGTTTGGTTAATAAACACTGGTTGGTCTGGTGGCCCTCATGGAGTTGGTTCTCGTATTAAATTGAAATATACAAGAGCTATGATTACTGAAATCCTAAAAGGAAGTTTAGATAACGTTGAGTTTGAACAACACCCAATTTTTGGATTATTCATGCCAAAATATTGTCCTAACGTTCCAATAGAAATGTTAGACCCAATGAATACTTGGTTACAAAAAGGTGGGTACATAAGCAAA
>CAZJCZ010000063.1:0-12110 GCA_964544575.1 uncultured Flavobacteriaceae bacterium
TACCAATAATAAACTAAATATTTTTATTAATTTTTTCATATTTCTTGTTATAAATTTAATTAATTATGGGTTAACACAAAAATCAGTTGAGCTAGAACCTCCAAAATTTCCACTTCCTGTAGCGTGCGTAATAATTGAACAACTTAATGTAAAGTTACCTGTTGTAACCCCATCAAACAACCCGTCATTTGCGGAATCAAAAATTGTAAATGTATAACAACCGTCAGGTAAATAAAATGCCCAATTGAAAGTTGCTTCTCCCTGAGCAAACGGCCCATCAGATTGAACTACCGCTCCAGTTGAATCCGTAATTTGCCATGTAGTTTCATTTGCATAAAAATCTGTATTTATCTCTAGTTCAATATCATTGCAAATAAGATATTTGTTATAATTAACTGTTACTTGTTTTGCTCCAACTCCTGCAAGTCCACCTGAAAGATCAAGGTTTAAAACAAGTGTATAAGATACACCCTCAGCTAAATTGGTATCAACAAAAGATACGTCAAATGTACCTGTATAAGAATCTGCAGGTATTGTTATAGAACCAACAGTATGATCTGAACTAGGCCCTACGGATGAATCATCAACGGTTACGTTAAAATTTCTTGCAGTTGAAGAAAGTGTAGTTACTTCTACAGGGAGTACTATAGTAGTACCCACTGTTTTAACTGCTGCTGAAAAGTTTGTTGCAGGAAATCCAATTCCTGTTTGTCCATTAATATTATCATAAACAGTATTAATGTTATCATCAGTATCACAAGCATAAAAGCTTAGAACTAATAAGGACATGATTAAAATTTTTATTTTTCTCATAATATATTTTTTAATTTATTAATACCCTGGGTTTTGCACTATCGCTGCATTTGCTGTTACTTCCGCTAAAGGTATCGGTAATGTAAACCTAAAGTCATTTGCAGGAAGGGTACAGCCTGCCAAATTCGCACATTCTTTCAAATCTCTGTCAATGCTCCTGTCACCTCTGGTTCCAAGACGTTTTAAATCTACCCAACGATGTCCTTCAAATAAGAACTCTAAACGTCTCTCATCAAGAATACCACCGAATGCCTCTGTTTGACTGGCATAGAAAGGTGCAGCTTGTGGAGTACCAAATCTTGCATCTCTAAGCTGCTGTATAAAAGCAGCAGCACCAGGTAAATCATTTGCATCAGCCGCAGCCTCTGCTCTAATAAGTAACATCTCTGAAGATCTAAATACTTTTAAATCATTCATAAGAGGTTGCCCCCCGCTTCCCGGGTATTTGAATATCAACAATACATCATCATTAAGAAAATTATCGTTTGTTGCATATCCCGGATCAATAGTAGAGTCATCTAAATTAACACTTCTAGGTAGACGTACATCATCTGTACCATCCATTATGTTATAAGTAGACCTACTAATTTCCATAAAAGGCCCGCCACCGTCAGAAGGGTCAATGAAAGCAAATAAGCTTCCTGCCCAACCGCCACCGGCAGTTCCTTGAGTATCATATGAATCTCCAATAGCTCTTTCTAAACTGAAAATAACTTCTGTAAAATCTGTATCGTCATACATACTAGTGTATTGCGTTTGATTTGCAATTGGATAAGAAGATAATAAACTGGCTGCTAATGCATCTGCCGTACTATACTGGCCTCTGTAAGCTGCAATTCTAGCTTTTAATGCTGTTATAAAATCTTGTCCCATAAAAGTAGGGCCTTCACTAGCATTAAAAAGGCCGGCTGCCGTATTTAAATCTGATTCAATTAAAGCGTAAAACGCTCCGTTTGAGCTTCTTGGCACGTCGGCAAAAATATCAGTTACTACAGCATCTAATAAAATACCTGCCAAAGCATTATCATCTGTATAATCAGGCGAGAAATAAGTCAAGATCTGAAAATGACCAAATGCTCTTATGCAATACGCTTGGGCTAAAATATTATCATATTCCAATGGATCTTCAGCTCTATCAATCAAAGCAGCAGATTCAATAATTGTATTGGCAAACGTAATAGCACCATAGTTAGCATCCCAAATGCCATCTACATAAGCATTCCCGCTATTCAAATTAAAATTCTGAAGATTATTATTCTGACCTCCATTATCCCTTCCTCTAAAAGTCTCATCCGTTAAAGCGGCTGTAAGACCCATCCCATAGGATGTGTCTAAAAAGTTATATGCACCTAACAAACCTCCTCTAAGGTCTAATACACTTCTAAAGGCATTATCTGCCCCTAATCGTCCTGGCTGGTCTATTTCTATAGCGTCATTACAACTTACTACAGTTAAGATTAAACAAGCACAAATTAATTTATATATTTTTTTCATGATTTTTATTTTCTATTTGTTATTTAAAGCCCAAACTCAATTCCTAATGAGATAGTTTTTGGTGATGGATAATCATTTTGAGTAGCTTGTAAAGCTTCAGCATCAAATCCTCTCCATTTACTCCAAGTGACTAAATTTTCACCACTTACAAATACTCTTATAAAAGTAAATCCTATCTTTTCTAATCCTTTTTTAGGCACATTATACCCAAATTGCAAATAACGTAATCTTACATAATCAGATTCTCTTAAGTCTCTATCTGATAAGCCTATATCACTCCTATTAGAAGCATTTAATGATGCAACATCTGTTATATCTCCTGGTGTAGTCCATGCTCTTAAAATATCTCTTGAATGTCTAAACTGACCTATAGCAGACGGATCCATGTATCCATTTAAATCAAAATCATATCTATCAACGCCAATTGTGTAGTTAAACTGCGTAGTAAAGAAGAAATTTTTATAATCAGCATCAAAACCAAAGCTTCCTTGATAATCAGGATAAATATTTTTACCTGTAGCTCTCTGGTCTGCTTCGACAAGATCTTCGGTTAAGTTTCCGTCAATATCTAAAAACAATAAATTTCCATTCGCAGGATTTACACCAGCATAAGGTGCAGCAAAGATTTCCCCAATTGGACCACCAACACGTCTAATAAATGGTTGATCTCCTCCAGGGCCTAAATCAATAATTTCCTGTTTGTTGTAGTTACCAACAAAATTAAGCGTGGCATTTAATCCATCTTCAGATTTACTTTTAATCACCTCAAAATGTAATTCTAAATCCACTCCTCTATTTTCAAGTTCTCCAATATTAGCCCTAATACCTGTAACACCTCCATTTAAAGATGGAGCAATTGGGGTATTAATAAATAGATCTTCTGTATTTTTCTTGTAAAAATCAACAGCACCTCTTATCCTGTTGTCCCATAAACCAAAATCTAAACCTATATTAGCTTGCACAATGGTTTCCCATTTTAAATCGTTATTACCAATTTGACCAAAGCTCAATCCGTTAACACCTCCATATTGTCCACCTGTGTTATATAAGTCTCTAGTTAAATCTGGTCCACTAAAATATGCTTGCTGACCAACTGCGTCAATAATTCTTTGATTACCAGTTGTACCATAAGAAGCTCTCAATTTTAATGAGTTAAAAATAGAATTGCTCATAAATGCTTCATTAGAAATATTCCAACGACCAGCTACAGACCAAAAAGTACCCCATCTATTTGACGATGCAAATCTATACGATGCATCTCTTCTTATAGTACCAGAGACACCGTATTTAGTATCATAATCATAATCTAGAAAACCAAAGTAAGAGAATAATCCTGCATTCAGAATATTCGCTCTACCTGTATCAATGAAAAAATCGTTTGTAGAATTATCATCTACAAAAGCTGACCCATCTCCTGGAGAGAAAGTTGCCGGATCAAAACCATTTTGTCTAAAACCAAAGCTTCTAAGATGTGCTTTAAAATACTCACTAAAAACAGACGCTTCTACTGTGTGTTTATCAGCAAATGTATTTTTGTATGTTAACGAATTATTGAAATTTAATGCCACAGTTCTTACAACATCTTGATCAGAAAAACCAGGAGTGTTGTTACCTGTTTGAGCAAATAATTGTGAATTAAACGAATAAGGTGCCTCTACACGTAATAATTGCTCATCAGTGAAATCTGCTCCAAAAGAAGTTTTAAATGTAAAATTATCTGTAATAGCATAACCAGCATTAACATTTGCAATAATTTTTATTTCATCTTCCCTTCTTGTGTATGTATCTCTTCTATCCAATAAAAATAAAGGAGTATTAGCAAAAACTACGGGTATATTACCACCTTCACCAGCTACATATGAGTTAGGTGAAATATAAGGTACAGATTGATTGGCACCTAAAACATAGTTTCTATTAACTGCACCAGTACCAATTTCATTAGGTTCATTATTTTCAGAATAGTTTATTGTTAAACTAGTTGCATAATTAAACCTACCATCATTAGATCTACCAGAGACATTATTTCGGAAATTAAAACGTTTTAAATTACTCGCCCTTTTTAAAATACCTTCCTGATCTGTATATCCAAATGATGTAAATGAATTAAGGTTTTCACCACCTGAGGTTAAATTTAAGGTATGGGTTTGTGTTAAACCTGTTCCAAAAAATACATCTAGCCAATCGGTATTGGTTTGTTTTGCACGAATTGCAATCTCAGCTTCTGATAGAGATGCTCCAAAGCCAGAACCAAAATCTTTCTCTAGTTGCAATTGTTCTCTAGCATTCATCAAATTATAATCATGCGTTTGAAGTGTAGAGAATGCTGAGGTTCCGGTGTAACTTATTTTTAATCCAGAGTTATAAGAACCTCTTTTGGTTTCTATTAAAACAACACCATTTGCACCTCTATTACCATAAATAGCGGTTGCACCGGCATCTTTTAAAACCGATAAGGATGCAATATCATTTGGGTTTAAACTTCTAAAGTTGTCTTCATCAACAGGAACACCATCAATAATAAATAATGGCTCAGTATTTCCTGATAGTGACGAAACCCCTCTTAAGTTAATGGTACTATTACCTCCAGGTTGTCCATTACTTGTTGTAATGTTTAAACCGGCTACTTGCCCTTGCAAGGTTTGGGCAAAACTGGCATTAGGTCTTGATTCAATGGTCGAAGCCATAATTGTGGTTGAAGAAATATTAGAAGTCTCCTTAGGACTAGTTCTATATCCCGTTACAACAACTTCTTCAAGTATATTATCAGCAGTAAATAACACATTTATGTTATTAGCAGCACCCACAGTTTTTTCTTGAGTAGTCATACCAATAAAGCTATACACAAGTACGTCACCTGTATTGGCCGTTATTGAATAATTACCGTCAAAATCTGTTTCAGTTCCTGTGGTTGTCCCTTTAATTATAATACTTACCCCCGGTAAAGGACCAGTTTCATCAGAAACTATACCTGAGATACTTTTTTCTTGTGCAAAGTTAAATTGCACGATAAACGCAAGTAATAGCGTTAAAAATCCACGTAAGTTTGTTTTCATGTTATGTTTATTTGAATTACGAGCCAAAAATGCTAATAATATGTTAAACCACCAATTTTTTTAAGTTAATAATTAAGAAATATTGTTAATAAAATGTTAACGCATTTGTACTTGTTTATCTTTTAGATGATCATTTAGAACAAAGTTGCGTGTATAAAGAAAAAATCTGCTAATTAATTATTGATTTTTGGTTTATAAATTCAATGGCTGACCGTGTTTAATATCTTAAATAATGACTTTTATTCCAAAAATTTAAATAGCTACCTTAAACTATTAATTTCAAAATCCAACATTTAACAATGGGTTAGAATTATCTTGTTAAAATTTAGCTAAATTTAACACCATAAATAAACTTATCATGTCATACAAAAATATAGGTGTCCTATATATTCTATTTTTTATATTCTTTTACGGATGTATCAATGATATATTATGTTCTTTAATTAACGAACTCAGTGTTGAAAATAATTGATTTTCACCTCTTTTTGAATATAAACTTTTTCTAATGTTTTACCGGAATTTATTGCTTCTATTATTGGACGGATGCCGAAGATAAGATTTGATTTGGTGTTCATGGTACAAAAGTATGGTTTTGAGCTATAAAAAAAACTCATTTTTTTGCATAGAACCCATATTATATTAATAAAGCGACATTTTTAGTTAAAATATCTTATTGCAGGTTCAACTTATTTTAGGTAGGGCATTGCAAAAAAAAAGGCTATCAATATATGATAGCCTTTATAAAATACTTTTTTTCTATTGTAACACAAATGTACCACCAAAGAAAGGGACGCCAAAATAACTGACATAACTAGCGCCAAGACCTTCTACATCACCAGGATAATAAATATCATATGTAATCTTTATTACAGGCGATTCACCACAATAAAAGCCCCAAATACCAGAACCTGCAATTTCATAATCATAGTTGTCACCATCATATACAGTAGTGTAAATATATTGTCTAGGAATTGTAATAGAACCATCTTCAGCGACTTGCATTTTACAAGTACCACCAGCTACAACAGGTTCACCCCAGAATTTATCAATCATCTCTTCTCCAAGCCCAGAAACAAGCAAGTCAGTACCATCCCATACAGCAGTAAAACTACTTTCATCATAGTATACACCATTAGTTAAACTTTCTTCTACCCCCCAAGTACCGGCAAGATCTGCAAATCCATTTTCTAAAGCATAAGATACAATTCTTCTTATATTATAAACAACTTTGTTACCAGGCTCACTAGGAGTCGTATTTTCTCCGGCTTCTAAATTTAGAATTAAAGTAGCAGTTTCACATTCTGGTAAATTCGCAGCAATTGTACTAAAATCAATTGATGCAGAACTTTCTCCGGCAGGAATAGTAACTGAATTGGCTGATAAAGTATACATGTTCTCTGTTATCGTACTAGAAGGGTCATGCGATAAAGTTGCTGTAATATCCTGGTCCTGAGGCATTCCCATAAGTGAAACGAGAATTGTAGATTCTACATCTACTAAATCACCATTAGATGCTACATCGGTTTGAGCAGTTAAAACGTTATTTTTTAACTGAACATAATAGGTAGCATTAGGATCAACTTCATTATTAAGACTTGCTAAATTCGTCTCATCAAATTCACACGATGCAGCCACTAAGCAAACCACCGTGATAAGTGTAAAATGTTTTAATATATTTTTCATTATTCTATAATTTTATATTGATTATTGATTATTGATCCCACCAAACTTTATCCGTTAAAGAAACAGATGGAACATTGTCAGTATTATAATCTAACTCACCTTGAGCGTATGGAAACCGTGTTGGTATTGAAGACAAAACTGCACCGGCAGATATGCTTAAAGCAGGCATTCCTGTTCTTCTCCAATCGGCATAAGCTTGATTCGTTGTAAAACTTTCAATATATTTTTGGTCCATAATGTCTTGCATCGTTACGGTACTTCCATTAATATTGGCATCTAACCATGCTTGGTTGGCATCACCTGTAACTCTCAAAACAGAGGCAGCAACAGCTGCTTCGTAAGCTTCTTCAACTCCAGCCTGACCTAACATTAATAAGGCTTCAGCTTCAATAAATTTTAACTCTGAATAAGTCATTAATTTAGTCGAAGAGTCTTCACTTGCAACGTATGGTCCTGGTTGTGATGCGTCTGTATTTTCACTTCCTGCATCACTTCCTGAATAGCCACCGTTAGCATCTGTAGTTGCATAAAATGGAAGTCTAGGGTCATCATTACCAATCAACATATTCATCAATACACCACCCATTCTTATATCACCCCTCTCTTCCATAAATTGAAATATAGGGTTTTGGTTAGCCTCTTCAAATGGAACTAAAAAATCATCAGCATTAGATGTGAATCCATTAGCAAGGGCTGCTAAAGCAGCAGTATATGCAGCATTACCATTAACACCCGAAAGTTGTATGGCATGTCTTGCTTTTATTGAATACGCAGCTTTTATCCAGTTATCAACGTTACCACCATAACAAACATCACCGTTAATGCTAAGAGCATTATCAGAATTGTTTAAATTTACTACGGCATCATCCAATAAACTAACAATACTTCCATAAACGGATTCCTGAGAATCGTAAACGGGTTTTAAAATATTTTCAGATCCTTGAAACGCTTCGGTATAAGGAATGTCTCCAAATAGATCAGAAGTAATTCCTAAGGTTGTTGCCATTAAAACTTGAGCAACTCCTTCAAAGTTAGGAGACTCTGCGCCCTCGGTTGTAGCTTTATTAAGAATAAGAGTACTATTCATCAACATTTCTGTATAAGTAGAACTCCATAAATTATTCACATCAGCAGGATTCAATTGATACCGTGCTTCAGTAAATGATTGACGGTCTGTGCCATCAAATTGTTGCATCCATATATTATTGGTTCTAACACTGTTATTACCAGGTAAATTATACCCCATAGATTGTTGTATGGCGGGTAATAATAAACTCATGGGCACATCTGATGGTGAATCTGGATCGATATTTAAATCGCGATCTATCCAACCATCACAAGATGCGAATACTAGCACCAGTGACAACACTACTACCAGGTTTTTAATATTAAATTTTTTGATATTTTTCATGATTTAATTTTTTCTATTTAAAAAGTCAGTTTAAGACCCATAAGAACAGTTTTTGTACCTGGGTTGTTGAAATAATCCATACCCTGAGCATTGGTTGCACCTTGTAGGTTAGTCTCAGGATCAATACCTGTATATGGAGTATCTATCCACAAGTTTCTACCTGAAAAATAGATTTGACCTGCTTTTAAAACTTTTCCTTTACCAATTTCAGGTAATGTATAAGTTAGTGTAATATCTCTTAATCTTACCCAATCAGCAGGTTCCATTGCAGCCACTGAAGGACCACCACCAAAATTACTACCTTGACCTTCAAACCAAACTTCATCCAACACTACAGGTGTAACGTTTTCAGCACCGCTTGAAACTCCATTTTCGTCTGCATCAACATGGCCATAAACACCGTCCATTACTACTAAATTCTCAGCAGGGGTGAGATCAAAATCAATACTACCATCAGAGTTGTAATAAACTTCTCTGTTAGATGTACGACCATGAGTACCCATAAAGTTCATAGCAAATGCAGTACCATTATACAGCACTCCACCTGATTTAATATCAATTAAGAAAGTTAAAGCTAAATTTTTGTACTTAAGAGTATTCGTGATATTTGCTGTCCAATCTGGATTAAAGTTTCCAATCGGAACCAATCCTTGAGCATCATTTGCCATTGGATAACCATCTCTATAATTATCAGTCGGATCATCATTAATAAGAACTCTTCCTTGTGCATCTCTATACCAATCCGCTCCATAAATACTTCTATATTCTTCACCAACAACAGCACGTACTTGAGGCACTGTAAATCCGCCTAGAAAAACATTATCAACACCGTCAGCCAAACCAGTTACTATATTTGTAAATTCAGTATAGTTAGCTACTAAATCCCATTGGAAATTTTCAGTCTTTATAGGAGTAGCATTAAGACTAATTTCTACACCTTTAGATTCCATAGTAGCAGCATTTAAAAATACAGAAGTAAATCCTGAAGAAGCTGCAATAGGCACTGACATTAATAGATCAGAGTTGTTATTATTAAAATAAGTAAAATCTATACCCAATCTATTTTTGAAAAATCTAAGATCCGCACCTACTTCCCATGATTCTTGAGATTCATGCTTTAGATCTGGGTTTCCTAAACCTGTTCCAACTTGGAATCCAGTTTCACCTTGGTATGGAAAATTAACTCCATCGGTCCAACCATCGGCAGCTGTTGCTGCGAAGAAATAATTGTCAGTATTATAAGGACCGGCAATATTTGCTGTACGTGCACCAGAAGCTCTAAGTTTACCAAATGTTAAAACAGAATTACCTTTAATACCTGGAATTTCTGTAAAAATAAATCCTAAACTAACAGAAGGATAGAAAGCTGATTCATTAGCCTCAGGCATGGTAGTTGCCCAGTCATTTCTTCCGGTAACCCCTAGATAAAGCATCTTTTTGTATGATAACTGAAGATCGGCAAAAACAGCCATCGTTTTCCATCGTGTTATCCCACTACTAGTAGTGTTACTACTTGTATTATTCAAGTTATAAAATTCAGGTATTTCTAAACCATCAGCGTCTCCAAACAAGCTCTTACCATAATTTGAATAAAAGTTATTACCCAAAGTTAATTTAGCATTGAAATCATCTGAAAAATCTTTTTGAAAATTCAATAGAAGGTCAGAATTCACAACACTACCGAAATATTGATATTCTCCTAAGTATCCTGCTGGATTACCTCTGGAATTAATTTTAAACTGGTCTCTATACCGTCTGTTATACCAGTCTATACCACCGTTGTAACTTACACTGAAAAAATCAGTGAATTTAACATTGAAATTAATGCTACCGGTAAACCTGTTTACATCTTCATCAAATTTAATATTATTAGAAACCCAATACGGGTTGTCATATCCGCCACCATTTCGGTAATTTCGTTGTGATCCATCAGCAAACTCATACCCTGCACTGTTATCAAAAGTAGGAGGTGTTCTTAATAAGCCAAGCATAACACCTGACACATTAGATCCTTTTTGAATTTGAATGGCCCTAGAGTTTGTGTAATTCATATCAGCCCCAAAAGTAGCTTTTTCTGATAATTTTGTTGAAGCATTTAATCGAACTGTAGTTCTTCCATATACATTTTGAGGTACAATTCCTTCTTGTTCTAAGTTAGAAATAGAGAAGAAATAGTTACCTTGATCACTACCGTTACTTATACTAAATCGGTTGTTATTCGTTACACCATGCTGAAAGTAATCATATGCATCATAAGCTCTTGCAGGAGTACCGTTACCATCACCTGTTGGAACAAGACGTCCATTAGGATCCCACGGGTAAGACGTATCTCCGTCATATTCTAAACTAGAAATTGCAGGCCCCCAAGAGCGTTGAAAACCACCAATCCAGTCACCATTGTTTCCTTGTGCAAATGTGTTTTGCATATCAGGAACTTGAGAGATCATATCAATTCCAATGGAACTATGAACTTCAATTTTTCTTTGTGTTAAATTTTTTCCAGTTTTTGTAGTGATAATTACAGCACCATTTGCAGCACGCACACCGTAAAGTGCCGTTGCAGCACCACCTTTCAATACTGAAAGAGATGCAATATCATCAGGATTGATGTCAATAGATCTACTAGAAGTACTAACACCATCTACATCACCAGATCCACCACCTGAAATAATTGGCATACCATTTACTACAAATAAAGGTTGGTTATTTCCTGTAATAGAAGCAGAACCCCTAATAGTAATAAAAGTAGATGCTCCGGCTTCACCAGAAGAACTAACAATTTGAACTCCAGATGTTGCACCTGCTAATGAGTTGACGAGATCAGCATTTGGTTTTACGCTAATTTCTTCGGCACTAACAGTTTGGACATTGTATCCCAGTTCTTTTTCTTTTCTGGAGATACCTATACTAGTAACAACAACTTCTTCTAAGACGTTGTCAGCCTCTAACACTATATTAATAGTACTAGGTATTCCAACAGTTACTTCTTGTGAAGTCATTCCAACAAAACTGAAACGTAATATTTCACCCTG
This sequence comes from uncultured Flavobacteriaceae bacterium, assembly GCA_964544575.1. Taxonomy (GTDB): domain Bacteria; phylum Bacteroidota; class Bacteroidia; order Flavobacteriales; family Flavobacteriaceae; genus Aureibaculum. The sequence continues at coordinate 11,487 of CAZJCZ010000063.1, forward strand.
AGTCACTCGGATAGAATATTTACCATCAAAATCAGTTTCAGTACCAGTTGTAGTACCTCTAATTACTACACTAACCCCCGGTAAAGGGCCTGAATCATCAGTAACCGTACCAGAAACAGTTTTTTCCTGTGCAAATGTAAATTGCACTACAAACGCCAGTAATAGCGTTAAAATTCCACTAAACTTTGTTTTCATTGTATAATTATTTGAATTAATTTAAGCCAAAAGTCTTAAAAATTTGTTAATAAACCTACTTTTTTTGATTTTTTTATGTTAAAAATGTTAATAAAAAGTTAAGACCTTAACCCTGTTTTGTTTTAGATGTAGAAAACTATTTAGGGTTGCGTGCAAATTAAAAAAAGCTTATAACTTTTATATGGAACTTTGAGTTATTAAGATCAAATTGTTGATCTGAAAGCTTGCCAATAGCATAACTGAGATTTAAAAGCCCAAGTTTAGTGCTAAAGGCATAGCCCAATCCTAAACTATAAATTTGTGAAGATTTGTTAATATTTCTATTATCAAGATACCCTAGATCTGTTATTGAATATAAATAGGAAGAATTATTAGGGCTAAATCTATATTCAACGGTAAAGAAACTATATGTAGAAGCTAAAATACTCT
>CAZJCZ010000064.1:0-12012 GCA_964544575.1 uncultured Flavobacteriaceae bacterium
GGTATACTTGCTCCTAATTCTCGCATTAATTTTAGTAAATCACTATAATGTTTTGAGTGGTCTTTGATCATGTCTTAACTATTTAAAAGATTAAAATTGATTTTTGGTTACTGTTAATACTGTTATCTTATTAAAAAAGCAATAACACTTCAAAGCTATTTTAATTTAAGAATTCTTAAAATGACTCAGGTCAGTAGGATTAAATAATAATTTTATTAGATAAGCCGTTTCAGTTAGTGCAACTGGTATTGTTCGTTATATTTTAATAATATCAGAAGGAGTTTCGACTAAAATAGTGATGTCTCCGCGAAGTGCTATGGGCTGTTTCATAATTTCAGGATTGTGTTGTATCATTTTAATCCAGTCTTCTTCAGAGAAATCATGATGCTCGAAATGCGATTTATATGAAGGATGCTCTTGATTTACTAAATCTTCAACTTTAATTTGTAATCTTTCTGCAAGTTCTACAATTTGAGTTCCGGTAAGTTTTGTTTTTAAAATATCGATTTCTTGAATTGGGAATCCTTCTGCTTTGGCATAGGCCAATGTTTGTTTTGCCCTAACTGATTTTGAGCTATAAAACAAGGTGATTTGTCTGTCTGATGTGGCTATTTCTCCCATGTTCTTGTTTTTTTAGATGAAATATTATTTGTTTTTGTGTGTTTCCAAATGATGCTCCAGCAATTGTTTTAAACTCTCCAGATATTCTTGCATGATCATTTTATCAATATGTGGATGGTCACTAACCGGTATTGTCATCGGGTTTTCATCCAATGTACGATAGAGCCCCGGATAATTTGTTTCAATATTAGTGGTTAGTTGTGTGATTTCTGTTAATATACTATGTAAATTTTTCATGTGATATTTATTTAATTAAACAGTAATATAAATTGTCTTTTTATTCATATCTTAAAGCATCAATAGGGTTCAGTTTTGCCGCTTTTCGAGCAGGAAAATACCCAAAGGCAACACCTACCAGAGCAGAAAACCCAAAACCTATTCCTATCGAATAAAGAGCTGTTGGAATAAAAAATCCGGTCGCTTTGTAGATAATCTGATTTCCCATAACACCAAAGATAACCCCTATAAGACCTCCAACTAAGCTCAATACAATGGCTTCTATCAGAAATTGGGTTAAAATGTCACTTTCTCTGGCACCAATTGCCAATCGTGTGCCAATTTCACGGGTTCTTTCGGTAACGGAAACCAACATAATATTCATAATACCAATACCACCAACGATAAGTGATATACTGGCAATAGCACCCAATAATAAAGTTAAAATTCCGGTTATATTACTGGTAATTTCCTGCAGTTCAACTTGTGTCATAATTTCAAAATCATCTTCATCGCCCGCTTTAATTTTATGAGACTCTCGCAACAATTCTGTAGCTTCTATTTTGGCATCAACAATATGATCTTCGCTTAATGCACTTGCCAAAATCATATTATAACCTCTTTTTCGATTACCAAATATTCTGTTTTGTATTGTTGTGTAAGGAGCTAATACAATATCGTCCATATCCTGCCCCATACCACCCGATCCTTCTTCTTTTAATAAACCTACCACTGTAAAAGGAACTTTATCTATACGAATTTGCTTACCTATAGGGTCTTGTCCTGGAAAAAGCTCTTCTCGTATCGTTTGACCAATTATGCAGTATTTTTTAGCCGTTTTTACGTCTTCATCAGTAAAGAAACTACCCAATTGTAACTCACGGCTTGAGATATAAAAGTAATCATAAGAAACCCCATATACCATCGTAGATTTATAGCCACTTGGGCCAATCGCTTGCACTCCCATTGCCAATAAGGGCGATAATTTTGGCATATAAGTAGAGTTTTTTTGTAATATGTTAAGGTCTTTTTTATAGATAGGCTTACCCATTCTCACATTTATGCCTGCTTTGTGCTCAGATTTGGGCTGTATCATTAATAAATTGGTGCCTAATCCTGATATTTGGTTTTCTACCTCCATGGTCGCTCCTTCACCTGCTGATATGGTCATAATTACAGCACCCACACCAATAATAATACCCAACATAGTTAACAAACTACGGGTCCTGTTTTTATTGATGGACTGAAAAGCAACTTTAAATATTTTTAAAAATCGTCTCATAATCGCTCTTTTTAGGATGTCACAGGTTTTTCTATTTCTGCTAAAGCAAACTCTTTGGTGCTTCTATCTTCTATAATCTTATCGGATATAATATTTCCATCCCTTAAATAGATCATTCGCTTTGCAAACTGGGCAATTTCGGGCTCATGGGTAATCATAACGATGGTTTTTCCTTTATCATTTAATTGTACAAAAAGGTCTGCGATATCTATACTGGACTTACTGTCCAAATTCCCCGTAGGCTCATCGGCAAGAATAAGTGCAGGATTATTAACCAAAGCTCTGGCAATTGCAACTCGTTGCTGTTCCCCTCCAGATAGTTCATTACTTTTATGATAAATACGATCTGCCAAACCAACTTGCTCTAGCGCTTTTTTAGCCAATTCTTTTGAGTTTGAAAATTGACCTGTTCTATCATAAATTAATGGTAATTCTACATTTTCAAGTGCTGTAGTTCGAGATAGTAAATTATAACTTTGAAAAATGAATCCGATTTTTTGATTTCGAACATCAGCTAATTGATTTTTATCTAATTCATTTACCTGTAAACCATCCAAATCGTACTCGCCCGAAGTCGACCTGTCTAAGCAACCAATAATGTGCAGTAAGGTTGATTTACCCGAACCAGATGCTCCCATAATGGCTACAAACTCTCCTTCATTTATAATCATATCTACATCAGTTAAGGCGTGTACTTCTATTTCTCCATTTTTAAATACACGGCTTAATTTTTTGGTTTCTATGACTTTTTTTGCAGGCATATTGTCTATTTATTTGATTTAATGCCGTTAATAGCCTTGATGTTTTCTGATATTTCAGAACCATCTAAAAAGCGTTTCATTTCTGACTGCAAACCCGTTTTAATACCTGTTTCTATAAATTTAAAATCTAATTTACCTTCACCATTTTTATAAAAGAATCCGTTGATGTTGGTAGGTAAATCTTTTTTAAAACTTACAGGCGTAAATAACTCTTCGTTATTAATGGCATTATTAAACCTGACTTTTAGAGAGTCTGATAGCATATTTTTTGCTTTCTCTTCTAACATAGGTTTAATTTCTTCTAGCATTCTTTCTGTAGGCCTAAAGCGCAAAGCTGAATTATTAATCAGCCATACATTTTGTGCCATATCCGTAATAAATTCAATATTGGTAGTCATTCCCGGTATTAATAATCTACCTTCATTATTTATATCAATAACCACATGATAATTGACCACATTATTGATTTCTATAGGCTGTAATCTAATTTGACTGACCTTTCCAAAAAATTCTTTTTCAGGATAGGTTTGTATGGTAAAACGTACCTGCATACTATCTTTTATATAGCCAATATCGCTTTCATCAACATCTGCTAAAATTTGCATTTTAGATAAATCTTCGGCAATGATAAACATTGTAGGCGTAGAGAAACTAGCAGCAACCGTTTGACCTTCATCCACCGTTTTTTCAATAATAACCCCATCAATGGGTGAAGAAATTTTTGCATAACCAATATTAACGCGAGAATTAGTTAGAGAAGCTTGTGCCACTTTTTTAGCACTTTGAGCTTGCTCATAATTATATTTTGAGTTATTATATTCTTGTTCTGCAATAACACCTTTTTCAAACAATACTTTATTTCTATTATATTGATCTTCAACCTGATTAAGTTGTGCCTGACTTACTGCTAAATTAGCTTTAGCAGACTGCAATGCCGTGTTGAGCATCTTCATATCCATTTCGGCAAGTAATTGTCCGGCTTTTACCCTATCATTATAATCAACATAAATTTTAGCAATAGTGCCAGATATTTGTGTACCTACATCTACAGTATTGATTGCCTCTAATGTGCCTGTACTTGAAACGTCTGCCTCAATATCTCCTTCTTGTAAAAATGTATAGGTATATTCAATATTTTTGGCTTCAATTTTTGGCTTCATATAAAAATAGCCTATTACCGCTATAATAATCAGTACCACTATTAACCATCTATATTTTTTCATAATGTAAAAAATTTCAAGTTTATATTTCTATATATAGTTATGCTCCTTAAAGTATCTTCTTCAATTGTATGTTAAAATTATATCCAAGAATTGAAAATAGCTATGATACATATCAGTTAAAAAAAACCGCATTGAATTAAACATCAACTGCTAAATTCGCTGCGATTTATTTAGGGGATCTTGGAATAAAATCTCTTTTACAATTGCGAACTAAAGTTTAATTGGCGCACCATTTCTTCACTATCAACTATATATTCGGTAATAGCAAATGTCTCTTTTCTATTTTTTCGGAATGCTATAACGAAAGCTGCAATATCATTTTCGAGTTGTTTATGTTCCATCCTAAATTGATGTGAATCATATCTAAAAGGATGGTCAATCAATTCTACCAAATGAGACAAGTGTTTATTTACTCTTTTTAATAAAGAGGCACATTGTTTATCAATTTCCAGTAAACTCAGTTCAATTTCTCTTACAAGATCAATACTTTCTTTTTTTGAAATCCATATAAAATATTTATCAATAAGATGATCTAAAAATTTTAAATCATCGTTGTAAAATAAAAGATCTGATTTCCAATGTTCTGTAAGTACATATAGTTTTTGCCAGTCGGCTTCGTGAATGTAATTATCATTAGGCCTGTTTCTAAAATCGTTCATGTTATTGTAGTTTTATTTGATTCTAACTGTTTACTCTCATAGACCCAAAGAAGATGATTTTCATGTGTCTTTTTCATGATGATATATTTTATAGTGTAAATGTATTAAGGGATGGGTACGGAAAAAATGACCCAGATCACGGTAAATAAATTATTTGAATGACCCAGATCATTTCATTTGGCCATTTGTGTTTATAAATTTGGATTATATTAATAAAGGAAAATAGAATGAGGACAATCATATACGCCACCGATTATTCCGAAAATTCCTTAGCCGCCTTAAACTACGCCTATAAAATGTCGGTACAAATGGAAACCCGTTTGGTGGTTACCCATGTATTTGATTACCCTACCATTTTAGGATCGGAGATGCTCTCGGAACCTTTCCCGCAATTGGAAAAAGGTGCTTATAAAACACATCAAGTAAAATTAGAGGAATTCTGTACGGTACATCTGGGAAACGAGTGGAAAACCCCGAACATAAAGTTGGAGGTAGTCGAAAACAAGTCCGTCATCAAGGGAATCATTTCTGTGGCCGATGAATGGCATGCGTATTTAGTCGTTATTGGTATGAAAGGCGGAAGTGCATTACAGGAAATCATTATGGGAAGCACCACAAAGCATCTCATCGAAAAAGTGCCCTATCTTATTTTGGCCATTCCCGCAGATACCAGTTATATGCCTATCAAGACCATTGTTTATGCTACAGATTTTGAAAAAGAGGATGTCGATGCAATAAATATACTAACTGAAATTGCCAAACCATTTAAAGCTAGAATTAAGATTGTGCATATTTCTCCAGAGAAAGAGTTTGCAGGAAAAGAGCAAATGGAGTGGTTCAAAGAAATGCTAAAAGAGAAAGTTAGCTATAAAGAAATAGAATTTGAAATTTTGTTCTCAGATGATATTTTTGATTCCCTTAGAATCTATCTGGGTTTAGAAAATATAGGTGCAGATTTAGTGGCAATGATGGAAAGAAAAAAAAGAGGACTAATAAAAAAATGGTTTCATCATGATTTGGTTAAGAAAATGGAATCCTACGGACAAATACCGTTGCTAAGTTTTAACAAAATGAACTATGAACTGTTTAATTTTTAATTGAAATAAAAATGGCCAGGAGAATATATAGATTATTGATAGCAATATCCATAGGGTTAGGTGTTTATCTATTTATGATAAAAGGAACACATTCAACAATTTTTTTAATTATAATTTCAAGCCTTATTTTTTTACTATTAAGTATGGGTATCCATGGATTAATCGCGCATTCGGTAAGACCAAAGTTAAAAGAATCTACATTGGCTTACCCAATGCTTATGGGGCTTCTTTGGGTTATTTTATTCTTACTATTTGTATTTTTTATAATACCTATTATCTGCCCCAATTTTATATATGGTTTATAAGGGCATTATTTTTTAGAGAAGCGATAATGAATAAAGTAGTATAAGCCCAAAAACGAATTGATAGGGCTGACATCTTGTTTGTTAAAGATAAAGCAGGAAATATTTTTGAATTAAAAACGTAAAATAAGAAAAATTCATACTAATTATTCGTTGTTTATCAAGTGCTTATGTATTATTAAAATAGACCTTAAATAATTTAAATTCATATAAAAAAAAACATCTAGGTTTTAAGAAAAAATTTCACGCACGCTTATGTAAGAATAGTTATAAAAAAATACTATTCGAAATAAAAGAATGTATATTAATTACTTTAAAACTTACAATATGACAAAATTAAATAAAAATGAAAACAACAGATGTATTAATTATCGGCGGCAGCGCTGCCGGAATGGTAACAGCAGTAACGGGTAAGTCACACTGGCCAAAAAAAGAATTTCTCCTTGTAAAAAAACAAAAAGAGATGATGGTTCCTTGCGGCATTCCATACATATTTGGAACACTTGATAGCAGCGATAAAAATATTATGCCTGTTGATGCTGCATTACAAAAATGCAGTGTAACATCCATTGTTGATGAGGCAATTGATATTAATATTGGCAATAAAGAAGTTATGTTTGCAAGCGGCGAAAAAATAGGCTATCATAAACTCGTTATTGCGACAGGTTCAACCCCTATGAAACCTAAATGGTTAGAAGGAGGTGATTTGGAAAATGTTTTTACAGTCCCCAAAGACAAGGAGTATCTTGATAACATGAAAAATAAGCTGGGTGCGGCAAAAAATATTGCGGTAATCGGGGCAGGTTTTATCGGAGTAGAACTTTCCGACGAACTTGTCAAGCATGGCTATAAGGTTACTTTGATTGAAAAGATGCCTAACATACTTAACCTGGCATTCGATGCTGAAGTTGCTGAGGAAATCCATGAATTACTTGCAGGCAGAGGGGTTAATATTATCGCAGGTAAAGGGATAAGTAAAGTTCTCGGAACCAACAAAGTGGAAGCCATTGAGCTTGAAGATGGAGAAAAGATGGATATGGATGCGGTTATACTGTCAATAGGTTACAAACCGAATAGTGAACTGGCGAAAAAAGCGGGAATTTATGTTGATGAAGACAATTTTATTGCTGTTGATGAGTACATGCGTACACATATAAAGGATGTGTTTGCTGTTGGGGATTGTGCTCAAAAACGTGATTTTGTTACGCGAAGTAGGGTTGCAACGATGCTAGCCTCCACAGCTTGTGCAGAAGCCAGAATTTGTGGAATGAATTTATTCAATCTGAACGTAGTTAAAACTTTTAGCGGAACCATTGCAATTTATTCTACAGCCATTGGCAACACTGGTTTTGGAACTGCAGGTGTAACCGAGCAAAGGGCTGAAATGGAAGGTATAGCAACAGTTACCGGGCTTTTTGAGGGAATGAACCGTCACCCTGGGAATTTACCTGATGCGCACAAACAAATTGTAAAACTTATTGCGGCTAAAAATTCGGGTGTCATCATAGGTGGAGAAGTTATTGGTGGCTTAGAGGCAGGTGAATTAACGAATGTTATTGGCTTAGCCATACAAAATCGCATGTCTGTAAATTCATTTTTAACCATGCAAATCGGCACACATCCCTGCCTTACTGCTTCTCCTGCTGCATATCCGCTGATAAAAGCTGCTGAAATTATTGCCAACAAAATATTAAGGAATATGAAAGAATAAAATGTCAGGCCCTTGCTGCATAATGTACAAGATAATCAAAGTTTGCAGTAAGAGCCTTATATTATTAAAAATAAATTATGAAAATTAAAAATTGTGACATCATGACAAAATCGAAAAAAAACAACGGAGCTAATCAAGGCAAAGGTCTTGGAACCGGAGGGGGTCGTGGAAAAAACAAAGGCGGTGGGTATAGTGTAGGTGGATATTGTGTGTGTGCTAAATGTGGTGCTAAAGTTCAACATCAACAAGGGGTTAAATGTACAACACTAAAATGCCCTGATTGTGGACATACTATGGTCAGAGAAGAGATATTAAATGACAAACTTTCTAAAGATTAACGGAATTTTACATCCTTCTATTCTGATTGTTAATTACTGTTTTGCCATTTTAACAAAGTTGGAGGATTTTGTTGTACCTGTAAATTAATTTATCGTTAAAACAGAATGAAATTAAATCATGTAGGATTAAATATCCAAAGTGAAGAAGAGATAGTTGATTTTTATCAAAATATTCTTGGTTTTGATTTTGAATATCAATTTGATATGCCCACTGAGTTGGGTGATGAAATTTTTGGTGTGAATAAACAACTAAAAGTTTTTTTGTATAAAAGAGAAGACATCCTTCTTGAATTATTTGTTCATTCTGTAAATGCTAAGAAGAGTTTTTCTCATACCTGTTTTGAAGTAGAAGATCGTGAAAAGATTGCGACTAAATGTGAGCAAAGCAAATATCAAGTGATAAGAATTAGGCGTATTGATAAGCCTGATATCCTTTTTGTAAAGGATAAAGCAGGAAATATTTTTGAATTAAAAATGGGAAATAATGAAAATTTATCTTGATTGTATTCCTTGTTTTATGCAACAAGCATTGCGTGCAGGACGATTGGCTACTACTGATGAAAAAAAAATAAAGCAAATTCTGGATAAAACAGGAGAAATGGTAAAAACCATTCCGATGCACGCCACACCTATAGAAATAGGAATGATAGTCTATCGTATTGTAAGTGAAGTTACCGGCGTTCATGACCCATTTAAAGCTATCAAAAAACAACATATTAAAGAAACAAAAGCCATTTATCCTGAGTTAGAAAAGATAGTGGCAAATTCAGATGATAAGCTTCTTACTGCCATAAAAATAGCCATTGCCGGAAATATTATTGATTTGGGAGTCAATAAAGCATTTGATATTGTAAGGGATGTGAAACATATTCTACAACAGGATTTTGCAATTTTAGACTATGATGCTTTTAAAAAGCAATTGGAAAAAACCAAGAACATCCTTTATATTGGCGATAATGTTGGAGAATCGGTTTTTGATAAAATACTTATCAAAGAATTAAAAAAACCAGTAAAATTTGCTGTACGTTCAATCCCCATTATAAATGATGTTACTTGGGAAGATGCTATAGCTTCCGGATTAGACGAAGTTGCAGAATTAATTGATTCGGGATGCAAGTCTCCGGGTATTATTCTCAACCAGAGCACACCCGAATTTCTTGAACTTTTTAATACATCAGGATTTGTTATAAGTAAAGGACAGGGGAATTTCGAAGGGTTATCTGATTGCAACAGACAAGTTTTTTTCTTGTTAAAAACAAAATGCCCAATTATCTCAAATCATCTTGGAATAGAAGATAATTCTATTATTCTTAAAGAACATAAAATTTAGATATGTATAAACATCTTTTTGGTCCGGTACCATCGCGTAGATTAGGAATGTCGTTAGGAATCGACTTAATTCCTAAAAAAGTTTGTTCTCTGAACTGCGTTTATTGTGAAGTAGGCAGAACAACAAATCTTACAACTGACAGGTTAGAATATGTGAAATATGACAGTGTAATTGCTGAGTTAGAAAAATTTATGAGCAACAATCCAAAAATTGATTATTTCACTTTTTCAGGATCTGGAGAACCCACGCTAAACAGTAGAATTGGCGATGTATTAAAATTTATCAAAGAAAAATATCCAAAAATAAAAACAGCTATATTAACAAATGGCACATTACTGTATGATAAAAACTTAAGAAGGGAATTGATGGGTTCCGATGTGATCCTGCCATCGTTAGATGCTGCAAGTAGGGATGTATTTAGAAAAATTAACAGGCCCAGTAAAAAATTGAATATTGAAACATATATACAAGGATTGGTCGACTTAAGAAAAGAATACAAAGGCGAAATTTGGCTCGAAATATTTTTGTTGAAAGGATATAATGATACTAAAGAAGAATTAAGATTATTAAAAGAAGCCATTTTAAAAATTAAACCGGATATCGTTCAATTAAACACCTTAGATCGCCCCGGAACAAAGCATGATTTAATTCCTTTGACAAAAATGGAAATGCAAGCAATTGTTGATTTTTGGGAGTTGCCTAATATTGAAATCATAGCTTCTCCAGATAAACGATCAAGTATTGAATCGTATAGCGGAGATATTGAAACTGCAATCATTGAAACGATTGCCCGCCGCCCTTGTACGCTTGATGATTTACACAATTTTTTAGGAATCCATATCAATGAAATAAATAAGTATTTGGGGAATTTGGAAGCGGGTGATAAAATTAAAACTGTCAACCTTGAAAGAGGTTTATTTTATGAATTGAAACATAAATAAATTGAATAATTCGGGTAAAGGAGGGAAATAAGGTTCTGTCGCATCTGTCAAAATTTACAATAATTAGGTTAGGACAATATAATAAGCTACATAAATGAGTTAACTTAGATACTTATTTTAGTGTATCTATTTAAAATATAAATTGTTACAAGCGAAAATTCTAATTTCAATATTTTCTTTTAAATTAAAAATTATGGAAAATCTTACAACTAATTTTTACGAAGTTACTCTGAGAGATGAACTAGCAATTATTCTTTTTAAGAATGATGTATTTGAATTGCTTTGTAATAGAAGTAATAGTGATTCTCTTTTCGAAATTCTAAATAATATAGGGGGCGATCATAAAATCAAAGCCCTATTATTCTCAAATGAACCGGAATGTTTTGGTGAAAAAGCTTATGATAAGTTTCTGAATAAAATAATGTTTTCAGAAACTAAAAGTAAAGATTCAGAATCATCAAATTTCGCTGATAGGAATTTGAGAATTAAAGAAATAATTGTTTTGAATCGTTTTGTAGAATATATTTCAAATTACAAGAAATTATGTTTCACAGTTCTAAGGGGTAACATTGTAACTCCTTTTTTTGGTTTATCATTAGCAACTGACATTCGATACGCAACACCTGAAACATATTTTTCATTAGCTCATAATAAATATGGATTACATCCAAGCGGTGGATTACCATATTTCTTAGTACATCAATTAGGACATAATAAGGCAATAGAATTGATGCTTTCTGAAACAATTTCATCGAAAGAAGCGTTAGAATTAGGTTTAATTAATAAAATTATACCAAAAGATAATTTTTTAAATATAGCTATTGATCATATTAAAAAAATTACTAAATTCAAAAATTCAGTATTAAACAGTACTAAGAGATTGTCGTCTAATGCTCGGAATTCTTTATCGGACTATTTAAGTTTTGAAGATGTTTATAAGCCATAAATTAAAAATTATACACATAACAACCTTTGATATTTTATAAAAAAAGTGGATACTTTTCAAATAAGGTAATGTATTTGGTTCTGTCGCATCTGTCAAAATTTACAATAATTAGGTTATGACAATAAAAATATTCAGGCTGATTTTTAGACACTTACATTTTTTAAGTTTCTTATTATCTGTCTAAAAACAGACATAAATATTACAGATGCGACAGAACCCATTCTTGTATCAATATGGCACATGCATATAAAAACTTCCTAAAAGCCCGTAAACCTTCAATATGTCATGTAAATAAGAGTATGATTCGATCTCTTTATTAGACTAAACAAATAGCTGAATTTGGTCAACCGAATTATGCTGACCAATATCATTGACAGTTTCTATTAAAGATTTTAACTTTAGCATTTCAGTTTTATTGCTAATCCTGATTACTGAAGTTCATGTCCTGACTTCATTATTTAATTTTAAATCACTTTATATAGTTGATCTAATAATATTATTCGCATTTTCATCTTCGGTGCTGTTGGCTGGTGAATTGTATAAGTTTTTAAATAAAAAGAAATGATTATCATCGTATTTGGATTA
>CAZJCZ010000065.1:0-11888 GCA_964544575.1 uncultured Flavobacteriaceae bacterium
AATTTCTCTATTGTGTGGTATAAACGAAAAACGTAATATTGCAGTGCTAAAAAAAAGATAAATAACTATTAAAAATTTAATAAAACTCTAGTAGGAACTCTTAAAGGTTAGTTGTTCTAAAGATAAGTACCTTTAACGTAATTTTGAACTTATGCCAATAACAATTAATAGAAAGGATACTATATTTAGCCCTGATTCCAGTAGAATAATTGCTCGTTTTTATTTTTCGGGTCATGAAAGAAGCAGGGATATCATCCGGAAGATAATTAACCTGTCTGAACAAGATGCCAAAGAAGAATTGGTCAGGGTGCTCAGAGGTTTTTCAAAACGCCACAGAAGCATCTCAACAATATTTGAACGTCATTTCAATAGGGTGTCTCCTTTGATAAAGGAAATGAGTATTAACCCTGATAATCTGGATGAGTTTATGAAATCGTTAATCGGGTCGTATTTCACTAAAGAATATTCAATTGAATCTGCGGCATTTTTTAATCCGTCAATTGTAGAAGACCCAGATCAAAGTGAACTGAGTAATGGAGAAAAAAGAGTAATATTGAGCTTTAGAGCAACTGGGGAGGGGCATATTTCTTCCATTGTATTTCGAAGCGGAATTCTTGATGAAAACAATAACCTGCGAATTGAAAAAGTAGGTGAAATGTTGGATGAAGCGGAAAATATCAAAAATTTTTCTTATAATAAAGAATTATTTGTTTCAAACCTTCGAGAATTACAAAACAATAATGACACAATTACTTCCAGGGTATTCTCTAAGCTAGGCGAAAGCTTCACCTATGCCGAACTGAATAGAAGAGTAAGGGATACAAAAAAAGAACTTAAATTATCTCCCATGAAAGAGATTTGTTGCGATGAAATTATGTGGCTGGCTTCTTCTCATCATGAAATTAAATTTTCCTTAGACACTGCTATTTCAGAAAGAGTTATTTTTCCCGTTTCTTCTAACGAAAGGAATGGAATTGAGGATGCACGGTTTGTTAAATTTATCGATGATAACGGCGAAGTAACGTACTATGCAACATATACTGCCTACGATGGCATTACAATCTTACCTAAGTTAATGGAAACTAAAGACTTTTACGATTTTAAAATTACACCTATGAGTGGAGATGCAGCTAGGAATAAGGGAATGGCCTTGTTTCCTAGGAAAATTAATGGCAAATATGCCATGCTCTGCAGAATAGATGGAGTCAATAATTATATAGCTTTCTCAGATAATATTAATATGTGGAAAAAAGCCGAACTCCTTCAGGAGCCAAAGTATCCATGGGAAATTGTACAGATAGGAAACTGCGGATCACCTATTGAGACAAAAGAAGGGTGGCTTGTTTTAACACATGCAGTAGGACCTATGAGAGAATATGTAATGGGAGCAAGTTTGTTCGAACTTGACAATCCCAAAAAAGAAATTGGTAGATTAAAATCACCACTAATGATGCCCAATGCAGATGAAAGAGAAGGATATGTGCCGAATGTTATATATTCATGTGGTTCAATAACCCATAATGGCATGCTGGGAATTCCATATGCCATGTCGGATTTTGCCTCATCATTTGCCACAGTTAATTTGGACGAGCTTCTCAAGGAACTAAAAAACTCACAGTAATTTAGGTAGGTTCTAGTCCTCTTAAGTTTATATTTCTTTCATTGCGATTATTGTCGTCTCTCCTACTCACTGCAAATTCAAAACTTTTTTATATACATCAAGGTATCCTTCTATCATTTTTTTTCTGCTGAATTTTGAATTTGCCCATTCTTTGCAATAATTTCTGTCTATTGATTTTATATTACTTACAGCTTTTACTGCTTCGTCAATTGTATTAACAAGAAAACCGGTTTTTGTATCATCAATTAATTCGGGCATTGAACCTCTGTTGAATGCTATAACAGGTGTTCCACAAAGCATTGCTTCTGCAACACTTAATCCGAATGGCTCGTTAAAACTAATTGGGTGTAATAGTGCAGAAGCATTACCCAAAAGGATATCTCTTTCTTTAGATTCTGAATTACCAACATATAAAACATCTTTATTGTTAATGGATGGTTTAACTTTATTTTCAAAATATTCTTTATCTTGTATTAAACCTGAAATGATGAGTTTTTTTCCTGATTTTTTAGCAATTTGTATTGATTCGTAAGTTCCCTTTTCGGGATGAATTCTTCCAAAAAATAATAAATAGTCTTTTGAAATTGAATTAAAAGTAAAATCATCAGCATTGATGCCATTATAAACGGTTGCAATGTAGTCAAGTGCTGGATTCCGGTCCGAATTACTTATAGATACATAAAAATTATCGGGATTATATTTTGCATAAACCGGTAATATTTTTGGTGATGAAAAACCATGAATTGTGGTTATCATTGGGGTTTTGATTAGTCGTGAATAGCTAAGCGGTAGATAATCGAAATTATTGTGTATTATATCAAAATCGTTCGCTTGTTCCATCAAATTACTGATATGCAAACATTCCCAAACTTTTGGTTCAATATTTGGGTTTTCGGCATAAGCCGTTTCGGAAATAAATTGCAGTTTCCCTTTTGTTTTTGAATTGCCTGTTGCAAACAAAGTAACGTCAATTCCTTGTTCAATAAGGCCTTCAGCAATATTTGAAGTTACTTGTTCCCAAGGTCCGTATTTTATAGGTGGTGTTCGCCACGCAATAGGAGACAAGATTGCTAATTTCATAATTATATTGGTTTTCTCGAATTGTTCAATCAATGATCAACAAGCTCTTCTAATATGGCAGTTCCTACGCACATTACTTTATTGGCTCCGCCCCAGTAAATTTTTACAGTTCCCTCAGGTTCGGGAACAGCATCACAACTAAATACAACATTATGAACATAACCTGTAACTTCATAAACTTCTTCGGTTTGTATAATCCATTCATCACCAACTACAATAACTTTTGAAGGGTCTTTAACTACGTCCGTTAAGTTTGTGCGACCTGAAAATCATAATGTAGGTATTATTATATTTTACCACACCAGCACTATGCACGGTAGCCACAGGATAGGACACATCATCCTTTGTAAGAATCGCATTGTTGAAATATCTTTTTATAAGCATAAATTATTCCGTTTTTTCAGATTCCTTAAAAGCAAGCAAAACTGTCAGGTGAGAAATCAGGTAGGACAGTGTACTTTCTGCACCCTGATTTCTATTAATTCCATAATTTTCGATGCCATCGCAACAGCCTTTGGTTTCAAAATCGAACAAACTTATCCAAATGTCATTTTCGCCAAGAAACCACATAAAACAGGTAAATAGCTTGCTTAGATATTCTTTATTTCTAGTCAGATGGAAAGCCTGATGATACATTAAAATCATGGCAAGAGCGTCCACAGGTTGTTGAGCAAACATAGAGCGTTTGCCACCATTTTTATACCATTTTTCATTGCCAATTATTGATAAATAACCCTCCTTCATAGTAATTTCAGTAAGGAAGTTCATTGACTCCAACGCTACTGCTGTTATTTTATCATCGTTAAGTATTTCTGCTGAATGTAAAAGTGCAAGTGGTAACATGGCATTATCATAAGCCAGCAACGATTCAAACCATTTCCAGTCATGATTGCTGTTTTCATCATAATGCTTAATTAGCTTAGTGGCAAGATTTCTTAATCTTTCAGTCATGGCATCATCTCCAGGATTATTCTTGAGGTAATAACTTATGCCCACCATGGTATTGGCAATGCTTCTGATAGATTGCAATTTTTCAAAGTTTGGAGCGGCATCAAAGAATATTGATTTTCCTGTTTGATAATATGCATCATTAGGAGCATTGGCTAATAAATATCCCAGGGCCCATATTGTTCTTCCAAAAGAATCCTCTGAGCCAACCTCATCGAGAAAATTTTTGCTAAAACTGAGGAAATTTCTGAAAGTTCCGTCCTTGTTTTGCATATAATGAATATAACTCAGGTATTTGGGTGCCAAATCAAGGGCAAGGGGATCCTTAGTTTCGTGGTATGTCATAAGTGCCATAATTAATGCTCTGGCATTATCATCAAGGCAGTATCCATCTTTCAGGTTGGGAATGCCAAATTTTGCATGTTGGATGATTCCTGTATCATCGGTTAATCGTTTAATGTGAGCTAATGAAAATGTTGGTAGAAGAAGCGGATCAATGGCATTTTTTTTCTTTATTACCACTGATGGCTTTTCCTTAATAATACTTTGGGCAAGTGAAACATACTTGCCACCCGACATGGGCCAGGTAATGGTTCTGCCATGATCGTATGCTTTTTTGCGAAGTTCTTTCATGACCGTAGGATTATCCAGTAACTCTGAAAAAATTGCTGATAGTTCATTCGAATCCTTAAAGTTGAAAAGCCGGCCCCTGCCATCGGCTAATAATTCTGTGGCATGCCAATACGGAGTTGAAACAACTGCTGAGCCAACACCTACGGCATATGAAAGTGTACCACTGGTAATTTGAGCTTCGTTCAGATAGGGCGTAACATAAATATCAGATGCGGATAAATATTTAAACAATTCCTTTTGATTAACAAACTCATTGAGAAAGACAACGTGCTTGTCAAGATTAAGGTTTTTAACTAAATGTTGAAGATAAATACGGTATTCTTGGCCCGAATGACTCAATACATTTGGATGGGTTTTACCCAAAACCATATACAAAACTTCAGGATGTTTTTCAACAACTTTTGGTAAGGCCTTAATTACAGTCTCAATCCCTTTATTCCGGCTAATAAAACCAAATGTAAGTATTAACTTTCTGTTTTCAAGGCGAAATTCATCTTTGGACTGTTTCTGGCTAAACTGAATATCAGGTACACCATGTTCAATATAAACAATTTTCTTTTTATCTACTTTGTAGATAGTAATAAGAAAATCGATGGCTTTATGGCTCATCACAACTATTTTATTAGCCATTTTACATATTCGTTGTAATACTTCCTTTTCACTGTATGAAGGCTCTTTTAATATGGTATGAAGGGTTACTATCAGCGGAATTTCAAGCCGGTGAAGCAAGGAGAGAATGTACATTCCATTTTGTCCGCCAAATATTCCAAATTCATGTTCAAGTATACAAATATTGGCATCGCTGAGATTAATAAATTTTGCTGCTTCCAAATAATCGCGCTGATGTTCCTGCGTGATGCTTAGTTTTACTTCATCCGGATAATTGTACGTTTTTTCAGGATCATTCATAGCCACAATAAACCCTTCAACAGGATCATTAGATGATTCAATTCCTTTGTGTGCAAACGCAGGGTTTGTAAGCATTGATTTGTAGAGGTTCATGGTAAAAGTACCAATACCACATTCTCTTGGTGGATAGGTTCCAATATATGCTAGTTTCATGTGTGTACTCTTTGGTTTATAATTGATATCTTTTAGATGTAACTAATCATAAGTCAACAAAAAAGCAGGTCTTTTTTCTTTCATTGTCTTTTCGTTTTTTATTTCCAATTTCTTATCTCCGGATTCCCTGTTTGGGAAAAGGCAAAATATGTTGAAAATAAGGTTAAAGAAAAATCATTTTCATATATCTTAGTTACAATGTGCTCCAATGGTATTGTATATTATTTTGGCGTGTCTAGTAGTTGAGCGCCTGTGAAATTCGGCAGCTTCGCAGCAGTGCGAGAATCAGAAAGGAGAGCATAACTACAAGTTTATCTTTCCGAATAGTTTGTTTGTCTAAGTTAATCAAACGTTCACTTTATACCAAATTTTACAGGTTTTAAATATCATATGTTGAATTCGATTCCTGCATTTTCTTTCAGCTTCCAAACAACGTCAAATCTAATTAATTGAATATTTGGTTTTTATTAACGAGTAACTTATAAAAAATGAAATAAGAAACTGCTTCTTTTTTTATGACGAGATAAATTGATTTGGTGTTAGTTGCTTCTCCCAATTAAAATTATTTGATCCAATTAAGTTCTGCCTGTATTGTTTCGGAGAAATGAATTTATTCTTTTTAAATAGTCTGTTGAAATTAGCAATATTATTAAAACCGGATCTAAAGGCAATTTCACTTATGGACTCATCTGAATTCAACAAGAGTCTAATGGCATAACCAAGTCTTAAATCTACAACGAACTGGGTAAAACTCTTATTTGTGCTTTTTTTAAAGAAATGCCCAAATGCTGAAGCACTCATACTTGATTCAGAAGCCAATTCCGTTATTCTTAAACTAGGATCGCTAAAGTGGGTTAAAATATAGTCGTACATTTTATTAACCCTATCCCCTTTTTCATCATTCTTAATCGAGATGAACCCTTCACTGCACAAATACTTTTTATCTTTTGAAACCGAGAGTATATGAAGTATTTTTAGAAATTCAATAACAGCTTCAAAGCCCTTATATGACTCCAAGTTTAGCATTTTTTCAGCTATGGTTTTAAAAGTTTCTTTGGTAAATTTTAAACCCCGCTGAGAGTCTTTCAGGAGGTTTTTAATAGAAAAAAAAGGTTCTTTTAAGAATAATGTCTGATCGAAAAGATCTTTTGAAAATTGAATGGTTATTACATGAGCATTATTTCTTTTTTCAGGAGCGATATCATCATCATCCCATTTATGGTAAATTTCGGGTCCTATTAAGACCAGATCATTTGATTTGTATTTTTCAACAGAATCTCCAACAATTCTATTTCCTGAACTATTTAATATCAGTGTGAGCTCAAAGGCAGAATGATAGTGTATAGGGTACTCGAACCCAACATCTTCAGAATTAACAATTATAAAAACATCGTGTTTCGTTAAAGGAGTTATTTCTTTATAGAGTATCATAAGTCGAAAATTATTTACTTTATTAG
This sequence comes from uncultured Flavobacteriaceae bacterium, assembly GCA_964544575.1. Lineage (GTDB taxonomy): Bacteria > Bacteroidota > Bacteroidia > Flavobacteriales > Flavobacteriaceae > Aureibaculum. The sequence continues at coordinate 6,802 of CAZJCZ010000065.1, forward strand.
TTCTTCAGAATCCTATCGCTGCTATTTTGAGTTTTACAATTGTACAATATGATATTTTATCATAAAAAAACTCAATAGCCTAAAAGTACTAATTTTTATGAAAAATGAGTTTATTTGTAATTATTAAAATATATTATTCAAAAATATTATGATTTCAATATCAAGATAAACTATTGTATTTTAATTATATTACTGTTATTTCGAATGGTTAGTAATTTTTCAATACGAGTTAGCACTTACTTTATACTTTTTTTAAAATTCCTAATAGTATTATAAATTAACCGAATTACATTAGTTTATTAATATATATTAGAAGTAAATTGCATACTGCTGTTTCAATAGTATTCATTGTAAAAACGGAGCAGAATTTTTTGAATAAACTTAATTTGTTATCCAAAAGCTAATCGTAAATTTTATGATAAATAAACGATACATAATAGTTGTACTGATTGTAATGATATTTAATTCATGCAATAGGTCAAATGAAAAGGATGATACGCTTTTGTTTTGGTCATCAAATAATATAAGTGAAATTGAATTCACCAAATATTTTATAGACAAGTGGAATGAAGAAAGTACAACGGAAATTAAATTTCAACCCATTCCTGAAGGACAATCGAGTGAAGAAGTGATATTAGCTTCAGTAGTTGGTAAAACTACACCTGACATCTATGCAAATATGTGGCAAGGAAGTGTGGAAATGTATGCTAATGCAAAAGTTTTAGTGCCTTTAGATACTTTAAAGGGGTTTACTGAATTCATTAAGGAAAGGTGTACTCAAGAAACTATTGAAGGAATCACTTCCTCTGATGGCCATATATATCAGGTGCCCTGGAAAATTAATCCAATCATGACTATTTACAATAAAAGAATAGAAAGTGATTTTGGATTGCCTAAATTTCCTCTAACATATAATGAGTATTTAAAAGCAGGGGAGGCTATTAAAACAGACAAAAATAATGATGGCTATATAGACCAATGGGTTGGCTATACCGAAGTGAAAGTATTATGGTACCAACGTTTTTTTAATTTTTACCCTTTGTACTTAGCGGCTTCAAGCGGTGGTTCACTTGTTAAAAACAATAAGGCAGCTTTTAATAATGAGCATGCAGTTGGTGTATTTCGGTTTTTACAAGAGCTTTATCAAAAAGAATATTATTCTAAAGAACGATTATCTGCTGGTCAAGACCGATTTATTACAGAAGATATTTTTACCAAATGGACAGGACCCTGGGAAATACGTCATGTCGAGAAATTCAAACAGCGAGATGATTTTGAATTCGCGTTTTCCCCGATGCAAGTACCGGATAATCATGAAGGTCCAGTTTACACTTATGCCGATCCAAAAAATATTGTGATTTTCAACACGTGCAAACAACCTCAAAAAGCATGGGATTTTATTAAAACTCTCATAGATAAAGAGGGCGATAAAACGTTTTTAGAAATGACAGGACAATTGCCAAATAGAAAAAATTTAGAAACTGAAGAAATGTTTCAAGATTATTTTGACAAAAACCCAAAAGTAAAAATTTTTGCAAAACAGGCAAACTATGTGAGAGGTGTTGATAATTGCGAAATCATTGTAGAAGTGTTTGATATTATATCGCAAGAATATGAAGCTTGCGTAATATATAACAAAAAAACACCCGAAAGGGCCATAGAAGACGCTGCAAAAGCAGTAGATAACTTGTTAATGAACTAATGATTCAACGGTCAATAGAAAATATTTTATAATTTAAACTAGAGATGAAAAAAAAGTGGCTTCCTTATATTTTAGTATCACCCTACATCTTACATTTCATTGTATTTGTAGCATTTCCTGTATTATTTTCGCTAGTTCTTACTTTTCATGAGTGGAATATCATATCACCTATGAAGTTTAATGGATTCGGTAATTATACCAAAATGTTTAATGACCGCATGTTTTGGAAGTCTATTGTAAATACATTTAAATTTTTAATTATTCATATACCGTTGCAAATTATTATTTCATTGGCATTAGCAGAATTTTTAAATCAGAATATAAAATTAAAAGGTTTTTTTAGAGCTGCCTTTTTTTTACCCGTAATTGTTTCAGGAGTTGTGGTTACCATATTATGGCAACAACTATTTGGATTTGACTCTGGTTTATTTAATAGAATGCTAGTCTCAATTGGGTTAGGAAAAGTTGGATGGCTCATTGATCCTAATATAGCAATGGGTTCAATTGCGATTATGGCCACCTGGAAAAATGTAGGGCTGTATGTTATTTTATTTTTAGTAGGCTTACAAACCGTACCAATTCACTATTATGAAGCTGCTTCTATTGAAGGAGCAACCCATTGGCAAAAATTTCGAAAAATAACATTACCTATGATTAACCCAACCATATTTATGGTGGTAATCTTATCCACAATTGGAGGTTTTTCCTTGTTTATAGAGCCCTATATTATGACAGGAGGCGGCCCATTAAGTAGTACCATGTCTTCAGTGTTATATGTTTATAAACAAGCTTTTGAATATTTCCATATGGGTTATTCAGTTACATTAGGATTTTTCTTTGCGATGTTAATTCTGGGAGTAGTAGTTATTCAAAAGAAATATTTAGAACGAGGAGAAGACTAGAAAGGATTCAATAAAATCAAGACCATGACTAAAAAGATATTAATATATACCTTACTGATTGTAGCCTCACTTACTTTCTTATATCCATTTTATTGGATGGTTGTAGCGTCATTAGCTCCAGAAAGTGAAATAGGAAGCTTAACTCTATTGCCTTCCAGTTTTTCTTGGCATAGTTATACTCAAATGTTTTCAAAAATCCCAATAGGCAAGGCCTTTTTGAACAGTATCATTACTGCTACCATAACAACGGCCGGCGTTATAACATTTTGCTCAATGGTTGGCTATGCGCTAGCAAAAATGGAGTTCAGAGGGCGGAAAGCTATTTTTTATATCATTATTTTCACAATGACCTTACCTTTTCAAATTACCTTGATTCCCAACTATATAACTATGGTAAAACTAGGCTTGGTTGATACTTATGCGGCCTTAATTCTTCCGTTTATGTTAAACGCATTTGCCATATTAATGTTTAGACAGGCCTTTATGACCATTCCTCAAGCATTGATTGATGCTGCGCGAATAGATGGTTGTAGTGAAATGAGAATTATTTTTCAAGTATTATTCCCTAATATAATTCCTACAATAGTTACCGTGGGTATTTTATCTTTTATGAATTCCTGGAACGAAGTACTGTGGCCGTTAATTGTGATAAGAGATGAAAGTTTAATGACCATGCCTCAGATGGTAACCCTCTTTTCTGTAGGAGGAAGATCGGAAAGTCAGTTGGGTGTTAAATTGGCCGCAGCTGTAGTTTTAGCATTACCGATAATGATAGCTTACGGATTTTTTCAAAAATACTTTATCCAAAGTATGGCAAGTTCAGGAATTAAAGAATAAGTATATAAACAAGATTATTAAGAAAATTAATGCAAATAAAAAGATCAAATATTCAATTAAAGGCTAATGATAAAAGAGTTATTATTAATTTTTTAGATTTAGCAATTAATACAAATAATACAAATAGAGTAAACCGATTAATAGACACGGTCTTAGCTATTCCTGAAAATGAACTAAATGGAATTTACGATGAAATTAAAAAAAGCTTTGCATCTAGACATCGGAATTTTGAACATTATCTGAAAAAGAATTTTAAAATAGTTCAACAAGAACTTCCTAAAGATATTGTGATTTCTGAAATAAGAAGTTTAATAATAGGAGCCTATTTTTCTAAAGAATATTCTGTCCAATCAGCAGCACTATTTAATCCGTCAATCATAGAACATCCTGATCAAAATGGATTAGAAGAAGGTGAAAAACGTTTTGTTTTAAGCTTAAGAGCTGTTGGTGAAGGTCATATTTCTTCGATTGAATTTAGAAGTGGAATTGTTGATAAAAATGGAATGATAAAACTAGATAAAGAAACAGGATTTTTATCTTGTTCGGATAAAGAACTATCTAAAGTTTATAGTACAAAGGGAATTATAAAAAACACAACTGTCCTCAAAGATTTTGATCAATCTATAATGAATGCTTTTGAAGAAAGTTTCACCTTTGACGACTATCTGGAAAAAGTGAGAGCAAACGAGTTTTCAAATTTTGATAAAGCTACACAAGCAGAATTGTTTCATGTTTTAGATACAAATTATGATGTGGTAACAGATGAAAATGCACCTCTTTGTGAACGCGTAATTTTTCCAAATGCCAAAGGAGAATCTATGGGGATGGAAGATGTTCGATTTGTAGCCTTTACCGAAAACAATAAAACACAATATATTGGAACTTATACAGCTTACGATGGCCACCAAATTTCACCACAATTAATTATCACCGAAGATTTTGTTCATTTTAAAGCGCGTTCAATGTATGGTGATGCAGTAAGTGATAAGGGAATGGCACTTTTTCCTGAAAAAATTGATGGAAAATATGTGATGATAGGTAGGCAAGGGGGCGAAAACATTACGATGATGTATTCTGACGATCTGTTTATTTGGAATGATTATGAAGTGATAATGAAGCCAGAAGATACCTGGGGTTATGTACAATTAGGTAATTGTGGTGCACCAATAAAAACATCTGAAGGTTGGCTGGTTATTACACATGCGGTTGGGCCATTACGAAAATATGTTTTAGGAGCTATTTTGCTAGACTTAAAGAATCCCTCTAAAATCATTAAAAAACTTAATAAGCCCTTGTTGTCTCCAAATGTCCAAGAACGTGAAGGTTATGTTCCTAATGTAGTTTATTCCTGTGGTTCAATGGCTCATGAAGGGAATTTAATATTGCCTTATGCGGTGTCAGATTCTGCTTCAACATTTGCCACCATTAATATTGAAGAGCTATTAATGGAAATGGATGTTTATAAATCAAAAAGTGATATAAAACATGTTATTTGATAATAAGAAATATAGCGTATTTCTTGTAGCAATTTTGTTGGCGTTGACTTTCTTTTCTTGTAACACAATTAAAGAATCAAAACCAATTGTAGAAAATAATATCAATTTTAATCATTTTAATCATTTGTATAAAGAAATTGATTTAAATGG
>CAZJCZ010000066.1:0-11871 GCA_964544575.1 uncultured Flavobacteriaceae bacterium
ATACCATAGATACCATAATTGAAATGACAATTAAATAAAATGATACAATTTAGTTCAAAAGGTAAAATATCTCTTTTAAGAAAGTGCTTGTTGTTGGTGCTAATTTTAATAGTAAATAATAGTTATGCAAAGATTTGGTTACCTTCCATTTTATCAGATAATATGGTTTTACAACAACAGTCTGAAGCTACAATTTGGGGATGGACGACTGTTGCTAATGAAACTATTACTATTACGGGTTCTTGGAATACTAAAGCAGTAACTGTAAAGGCAAATCAAGGACTATGGTCTGTGCAATTGCCTACACCTGTAGCAGGTGGCCCCTATATTGTAAGCATAAAAGGACATGAAAATATAATTATTACAAATGTTTTGATTGGTGAAGTCTGGATTTGTTCTGGTCAATCTAATATGCAATGGACGCCAGAGCAGGGACTTTTAAATGCTGAAGATGAAATTAAAAATGCAAAATATCCTACTATTCGTTTTTTTAAAATTCTTCCACACCAATCATCTACACCTCAAGATAATACGTTAGGAAAATGGGAAGAATGTTCTCCCGAAACTATGAAGAAATTTAGTTCGGTGGCCTATTTTTTTGGAAGAAAACTACACAAAAATTTATCAATACCTATTGGGTTAATTAATTCAAGCTGGGGAGGTACACCTATTGAAACTTGGATTTCAAAAGGGTTAATTGAAAATGACGAAGAATTGAGAATGGCCGCAAAGAAAATTTCTGATTATCCGTGGTGGCCAAAAAACCCCGGCGAGACATATAATTCAATGATCCATCCGATTACAAAATTTAATGTTGCAGGAGCAATCTGGTATCAAGGAGAATCAAATAGAGTTAATCCCTTTTCATATTATAAGTCGTTTCCTTTACTGATTAAATCATGGAGAAAAGATTGGAATAAAGAATTTCCATTCTTTTTTGTACAATTAGCACCTTTCAAATATAATAATCCCCTAAATGTAGATGCTGCTATTGTTCGAGATGCTCAATTACAAACCATGCTATCAGTACCCAACACGGGAATGGCAGTAACCAACGATATTGGAAATTTAAAAAATATCCATCCAATTAAAAAACAAGAAGTAGGTAGGCGACTGGCGTTATGGGCGTTGGCAAAGACATATGGAGTAAAAAATATAGCATATAGTGGTCCTGTGTATAGATCAATGAAAATCAAAAAAAGAAAAATCATCCTCAGCTTTGATCATGCTGATAATGGGTTGATAAAAAAAGGAAAAGTTTTGAATGAATTTTTAGTAGCTGGAGATGATAAGAAATTCTATAATGCAACAGCAAAAATTGTTGGCAATACTATAGAAGTAAAGGCCTCAAAGGTAAAAAACCCAAAAGCGGTCAGATTTGCTTTTTCAAATACGGCATTGCCCAATTTATTTAATAAATCAGGTTTGCCCGCTACTGCCTTTAGAACAGATACATGGAAAATAAAGTTGGAATAACTACATAAAAAATGAAATAACATATGAATTCAGCCAAAACAAAATTTCAATGCCAAACACTATGATAACTAACAAATTACATCTGATCCTATGAAATCAATAAATGTTAACAGATGAAAACAATATTAAACCCTGTTTTTTTATTCCTTTTTTTATTAACGTTTTCCTGTCAAAATCCGAAAAATCAATATCAGGATGTTCTGTGGTATAACCAACCCGCATCCAATTGGATGGAAGCATTGCCAGTAGGTAATGGCCGTTTGGGAGCGATGGTTTTTGGCAATCCTCAACATGAACGTATACAACTTAATGAAGATTCTTTGTGGCCAGGTGGTCCAGATTGGGGGAATTCTAAAGGCACACACGAAGATCTGCAGCGAATAAGAGAGTTACTCCTTCAAGGAAAATCTCATGAGGCTGATAAATTGATAGTAGATCAATTTTCATTTAAGTCCGTGGTGAAATCACATCAAACTATGGGCGATTTGTTTATAGATTTTCATACTGATAAAAAAATTGAAAATTATACACGTTTCCTAAATTTAGATGAAGCGTCAGTTAATATAAAATATACTTCGAATGGATATGCATATTCCGAAAAGGTTTTTGCATCTGCTATTGATGACGTTTTAATGATTGAGTTAAGTACGATGGATCCCGAAGGTTTAAATCTTGATTTAAAATTGTCTAGACCTTTAGACAAAGGATATCAAACGGTAAAAATTACAAACCCAGCAAATGATGAAATAAGCATGTTAGGGATGGTGACTCAATTTGGAGGAAAAAAAGATTCAAAACCATTTCCATTAGATTATGGAGTACGATTTGAAACCAAGTTGAAAGTAAAAAATGTAGCTGGTTCAATTGTGGCTAATGGTGGTAACCTCTCTTTAAAAAGTGTTAAGAAAGCAACTTTATTTCTCGTTTGTAATACATCTTTTTATCATGATAATTACAGAGAACAAAATAAACAGACATTAACCACTTTAGAGAATAAATCTTTTGATGAGTTAATGAAGAGACATTCAAAGGATTATAAAAGATTATATGGTCGGGTCAATTTTGATCTGGGAGGTAAAGAATTAGATTCATTACCCATTGATGAAAGGTTAAAAAGAGTGAAAAATGGTGCTGATGATCCTGATCTGACTGCAAAACTTTTTCAGTTTGGTAGATATTTATTGATATCATCTTCCAGGCCCGGGACAAATCCGGCCAATTTACAGGGTATTTGGAATGAACATATAGAAGCACCCTGGAATTCCGATTATCACGTAAACATTAACTTGCAAATGAATTACTGGCCGGCAGAAGTCACCAATTTAAGTGAATGCCACCAGCCACTTCTAAATTTCATTGATAGATTAATAGTACGCGGACGGATTACAGCCAAAGAGCAGTACGGTATAACAAGAGGCGCAATTATACATCATACTACAGATCTTTGGGCACCTACATGGATGCGTGCCGAGCAACCTTACTGGGGGGCATGGATACATGGAGGAGGATGGTTAGCTCAACATTACTGGGAACATTACAGATATTCACAAGATGAAGAATTTTTAAAAACTAAAGCTTATCCAGCTATAAAGGCTATTGCTGAATTTTATCTCGATTGGCTGGTGAAAGATGAGAAGGATAGTACGTGGGTATCTTCCCCAGAAACATCACCGGAAAACTCTTATCTGGCAGAAGACGGAAACCCTGCTGCCGTATCTTTCGGAAGCGCTATGGGACATCAAATTATTGGAGAAGTATTTGATAATGTATTGCAAGCATCACAAATATTAAAGATAGATGATGAATTTACTAAAGAGGTGCAATTAAAAAGAAAAGAGCTTCACCCGGGTGTGGTAATTGGTAAAGATGGCAGGCTCTTAGAATGGAACTTACCATATGTTGAGCCTGAAAAAGGACATAGGCATATGTCCCATTTATATGCCTTACATCCTGGAGATGAAATTACTTCACAAAATGAGGAAGCTTTTAATGCTGCTAAAGCTACTATTGACTATCGTTTAAAACATGGTGGTGCTGGGACGGGCTGGAGTCGGGCCTGGATGATTAATTTAAATGCTCGCCTATTAGATGAAAAATCTGCCGATGAGAATATTAAAAAGTTTATGCAAATATCTGTAGCCGATAATTTGTTTGATGAGCATCCACCTTTCCAAATTGATGGAAATTTTGGGTTTACAGCCGGGATAGCCGAATTGTTAATGCAATCTCATGAAGACTTAATCAGAATACTCCCTACCCTTCCTCAAAACTGGAAAAACGGAAAAATAACTGGCCTAAAAGCGAGAGGAAATATAGAAATAGATGTTGAATGGAGAGATGGAAAGTTATTTAAACTAGGCCTATTATCAAAAGATAATAAAAGCGAAAAGTTAGTTTATAAAAAAGTGGAAAAAGAAATAGAATTGAATGCGAATGAAAAAATTTGGCTTGATAAAAATCTCGTCGTATTAAAATAGAAAGCAGCATGAAAATTGAGCAACTTTTAAAAATTGGTATAATAGTCATTATATTCTTTTTAGGGATCTTTCTTGTAGCTTGTGAAGTGCAGAAAAGTGAGAAACCTGCACCTAATATTATTGTTTTTTTAGTAGACGATATGGGATGGCAAGATACCTCTGTACCATTTTGGAATAAAAAAACCGAATTCAATGATCGTTATCGAACTCCAAATATGGAACGATTAGCAAATGAAGGGATGAAGTTTACACAGGCATATGCTACATCAGTTTGCTCTCCAACAAGAGTAAGTTTAATGACCGGAATGAATGCCGCCAGACACCAAGTTACGAATTGGACATTGAGGAAAGACCAGTTACAGCCAATGGAGACAAATCATAAAACGCTTGAATTTCCTCGTTGGAATGTAAACGGAATGAGTCCAATTCCGGGTGATAGCAATGCCGTTTTTGCGACACCCCTACCCCAATTATTAAAGGACGTAGGATATTATACTATTCATTCCGGTAAAGCGCATCTGGGTGCTATTGGTACCCCTGGAGAGGATCCCAGAAATTTAGGTTTTGATGTTAATATTGCCGGCCACGCCGCAGGAGCACCTGAAAGTTATTATGGAACAAAAAACTTTGGCAATGGCATTGAAGGGAAAAAAATATGGGCAGTTCCCGGCTTGGAAAAATATCATGGTAAAGACATTTTTTTAACAGAAGCAATAACTTTAGAAGCCATAAAGGCTATGGATACAGCAGTTCAAAAGAAGAAACCCTTTTTCTTATATATGTCACATTATGCCGTTCACACCCCAATAATGGGAGACGATAGATTTGTACAAAAATACTATGATAAAGGACTTGATTCTACGGAGGCTAAATATGCGTCGATGGTAGAAGGAATGGATAAAAGTTTAGGTGATATTATGGATTATGTAGAACAAAAAAATATCACGGATAATACAATTATCCTATTTATGTCTGATAATGGCGGACTAAGTGCAGTAGCACGTGGAGGCGAAAAACACACTCACAATAAACCGTTAGCCAGTGGTAAAGGCTCTGTATATGAAGGGGGTATAAGAGAACCAATGTTAGTCAAATGGCCAGGAAAAATTAAATCTAAGGCCGTAACAGACTATTATGTAATCATTGAAGATTTTTTTCCTACAATTTTGCAAATGGCTGGTATTAATAATCCTAAAACCGTACAACCCATTGACGGTATTAGTTTTTTACCAATATTAAAAGGAAAGAATATTATAACCGATGAACGCCCCATTTTTTGGCATTATCCGAATGAATGGGGGCCATCCGGCCCGGGTATAGGGGCTGCCAGCGCGATTAGATCAGGTGACTGGAAATTAATTTACTTCTATGAAAATCAGAAAATAGAATTATTTAATTTAAATGAAGATATTGGCGAGACAAAGAATCTCGAAAATCAATATCCAGAAAAGGTAGAAGAGTTAGCTACTATCTTAACCAACCATTTAAAAAAGGTTAATGCTCAAATTCCTTTAGATAAATTGACAAAAAAACCTATTCCGTATCCAATTGAAGTTTTAAAAATATGAAATATAGACACTCTATTTTAATGTTATTAGCCTTTCTAAGTTTTGCGTTATTTTCTTGTTCAAAAGTTACGCCTCCAGAACCTGTTTTTCCGATACCAACGGAAAATCAAATTGCCTGGCAAGAAATGGAATTTTATGGTTTTCTTCATTTTAATATGAACACTTTTACCGATATTGAATGGGGTTATGGAGATAGTGAACCTGAATTATTCAATCCAACCGAATTCGATGCACACCAATGGGCCAAAGTCGCTAAGGAAGCCGGTATGAAGGGATTAATAATTACAGCAAAACATCATGATGGATTTTGCTTATGGCCTTCTAAATACACAGAATATTCTGTAAAGAATTCTACTTGGGAAAACGGCAAAGGAGACGTGATAAAAGAATTAGCTGAAGCTTGCTCAGCATATGGTTTAAAAATGGGAATCTATTTATCACCATGGGATAGAAATCATGCGGATTATGGAAAACCCGAATACATTACCTATTTTAGAAATCAATTGACAGAGTTGTTAACCAATTATGGTGATATTTTTGAAGTTTGGTTTGATGGTGCTAATGGTGGGGATGGCTATTATGGTGGAGCTAATGAAACAAGAAAAGTTGATAAATTAACCTATTACGATTGGGAAAATACTTATAAATTGGTAAAAGAATTGCAGCCAAATTCCGTTATTTTTAGCGACGCCGGGCCTGATGTGCGTTGGGTTGGCAATGAACACGGGTTTGCCTATGAAACAACCTGGTCGCCCTTACTAAAAGATTCCGTTTATGGTGGCATGCCAGAATATTCCAAACTGTATTCGAAGGGACAAGAAAATGGGTCTCATTGGGTTCCGGCTGAAGCCGATGTTTCTATCAGACCGGGTTGGTATTATCATAAATCTCAAGATGAAAAAGTGAAATCATTAGAGCACCTTTTGGATATCTATTATAAATCTGTTGGGCAAAACAGTACTTTATTGTTGAATCTTCCATTAGATAACAGGGGTTTAGTACACGAAAATGATAAAAATCAGTTAAAAAAATTGACTGCTCAGCTAAATCTAGATTTTGAACATGATTTAGCATTGAACAATAAAACTTTTGCTACAAATACCAGAGGTGGATCTTCTACATATCAATCCGGCAATACCGTTGACGGCAATAAAGATACTTACTGGACCACTGATGATGAAGTGATTAATGCATCCGTTACCGTAGACCTTGATAAACCAACCGAAATTAACAGGTTTTTGGTTCAAGAGTATATTAAACTGGGTCAACGGGTTAAGAAATTTACTTTAGAAGCAGAAGTAGATGGTCAATGGATTAACGTTGGAACTCATTCCACTATTGGATATAAAAGGATTTTAAGATTTAAAAATATAATCGCTACAAAAATCAGATTGAATATTGAAGAGGCTAAAGCTTGTGCACTAATTTCTAATTTAGAAGTTTATAATGCGCCAGACATCACAACAAATAATAGCTCAACTGGAGTCTAGGATAAAAAGGTTAAAGTAAATCTAGCCTTACCAAGGAGCAACTTATTTATGTAGGTGGAGGTTATGTGCATTTAGATCGTTCTTTATAACGTTTCGTCGAAAATATTTACGGGAAAATATAAAGTTCATTAAATTGAAAAAATTTTAAAAAGTTAATACAACCACTTTATAAATACAAATATGGAAAACACGAATGAAACAACAGCTGCTGAAGCTACAAATGATATCAACGTGCGTAAAAAAATACCTGTTGTTTCAAAAAAGGTGTTGATTCCATTTATTTTAGTTACCTCCTTATTTGCCCTTTGGGGATTTGCTAATGCGGTCACAGACCCTATGGTGCAAGCATTTAAAAAAGTATTAGAATTATCAAATTCTCAAGCCGCCTGGGTACAAATGGCCTTTTATGGCGGATATTTTTGTATGGCATTACCGGCTGCCATGTTTATGCGAAAATATTCTTACAAAGTGGGAATTTTAATTGGCTTAGGTTTATATGCTGTTGGTGCCTTATTATTTTATCCTGCAGCTATTACGGAGCAGTTTTGGTTTTTCTGTTTGGGCTTATACATACTAACTTTTGGATTAGCTTTTTTAGAAACTGCGGCCAATCCATATGCATTAGCGATGGGGGCTAAAGAAACTGCTACCCAGCGTTTAAATTTGGCGCAAGCCTTTAATCCTGTTGGATTGATAGCCGGTCTTTTTGTTGCCCAACAATTTGTACTAAAAAATCTACAATCAGACGATATCCAGGATTTTAGCGCCTTAGATGAAGCCTCAAAAATTCTGGTCAAAACATCTGATTTATTAGTGATTCGTGACCCATATGTAATTTTAGGATTAGTACTTATAGGGGTGTTCGTTTTATTCGTAGTTAGTAAAATGCCTCAATCTAGAGATGAAGGAGGTATGCCTAAAATTGGTGACACTTTTGCAATTTTAGCTAAAAATAAAAAATATGTGTTAGGTGTAATAGCTCAAATTTTATACGTAGGTGCGCAGATCATGTGTTGGACCTATATTTATCAGTATGCTGAGGGCATAGGAATGGATAGTGTTACAGCAGGATATTATCAAATGGCAGCATTTATTCTATTTACCGTTGGCCGGGCCGTGGGGACCTATTTATTAAGATTCCTGAGTTCAGGAAAATTATTAATGTATTTTGCCATGTTTGCAATGGTTTTTGTATTGGGTACCATTTTCATAAAAGGTATGGTTGGCCTATATAGTTTAGTCGGCATTTCATTCTGTATGTCATTAATGTTTCCAACTATTTATGGTATTGCATTAGGCGATCTAACGGAAGAACAATCAAAAGTTGGTTCTGCAGGCTTAATAATGGCTATTGTAGGAGGAGCCTTAATGCCAAAATTACAAGGGATCATTATTGACGTAGGCGGAAATGGAGTTGCCGACACTACAATAATGGGTGTCTCAGAAGTAAACTTCTCTTTTATTTTGCCATTACTATGCTTTGTATATATAGCCTGGTACGGCTTAAGAGTTTATAGAAGACATGAAACAGCTGATGACGTTTTATTTAACAAATAAATAGATGAAGAGATACTGTTTGGCACTTGACTTATTGAATGATGTTGAATTGATCAATGAATATAAGAAGTACCACGAAAACGTATGGCCTGAAATTATTGCTAGTATTAAAAAAGCAGGAATTAAAGAATTAGAAATTTATTTAGTATCCAACCGATTATTTATGATATTGGAGGCAAATGATAGCTTTACTTTTGAAAATAAGGCTAAATTGGATACAGAAAATCCTAAAGTACAGGAATGGGAAGCATTAATGTGGAAATATCAACAAGCTTTGCCTTGCGTCAAAAAAGGAGGGAAATGGATCTTAATGGATCAAATTTTTCAATTAAATTAACTATAAATAAACTGAAATATTATTCTATAAATTATTTAAAATGAGATTAACAATTATTACATTAATATGCTGTTTAAGTATTTCTTGTTCGAACAAATATAAAGAAGCAGTTAATTCAGATCAAGACTATGCAATTATTCCGAAACCATTGTCAATGGAAATGGTAACCGGAAAATTTTTAATTGATTCTAATACGAAAGTTATTGGTGATGTATCTTTAGAAAAAGAAGGACAATTATTAGCTGATATGCTAGGTGCGGCCGCTAATGAAAATATAGAATTTTCTTCAGAAGGAAAAAACGGCAACATCATACTTAAACTAGATCCAGTAATTGAAAATGAAGAAGGGTATGAATTATCGGTAAAATATGATGAAATTGTTATTTCAGGAAAAACATCAAAGGGTGTTTTTTATGGAATTCAAACCTTAAGACAGTTGATGCCTGCGGCAATAGAATCAGGAGATGGTTCTTTAACAGAATTGACAATTCCTGCAGTTACTATTAAGGATAATCCAAGATATCAATACCGTGGTATGCATTTAGATGTTGCTCGCCATTTTTTTCCGGTTGACTTTGTTAAAAAATATATAGATCTAATAGCAATGCACAAAATGAATACTTTTCATTGGCATTTAACAGAAGATCAAGGTTGGAGAATTGAAATAAAAAAATATCCAAAATTAACCGAAATCGGAGGGCACAGAAATGGAACAATTATAGGACATCACCCTGGTACTGGTAATGATGAAAAAGAATATAGTGGTTTTTATACCCAGGAAGAAATTAAAGATATCGTTAAATACGCAACAGAAAGACATGTGACCGTAATTCCTGAAATTGAATTACCCGGACATAGTAGTGCTGCTATTGCAGGATATCCTTCTTTAAGTTGTTTCCCTGATGAACCAACCAAAATTTTTAATGATATGGGTTCTATAAAAGGAAAAAAAATTCAAGCAAATGGAACGCCTAAAATTGTACAAGAAACCTGGGGTGTTTTTGATGATGTATTTTGTGCTGGTAAAGAAGAAACTTTTAATTTCTTAGAAGATGTTTTAGCTGAAGTTATTCCTTTATTCCCCTCTGAATATATTCATATTGGAGGTGACGAATGCCCAAAAGGAAATTGGAAAAGATGTGATCTTTGTCAAAAAAGAATTAAAGAATTAGGATTAAAAGATGAACATGAATTACAAAGTTATTTCATTCAACGCATCGAAAAATACTTGAATGCTAAGGGTAAAAATATAATTGGTTGGGATGAAATTTTAGAAGGAGGCCTTGCTCCTAATGCAACCGTAATGTCCTGGAGGGGAACTAAAGGTGGTATTGAAGCTGCAAAGCAACATCATGATGTAATCATGACACCCGGACATTCTGTATATTTTGATCATTATCAAAATGAAGATAAAGAGAATGAACCATTAGCCATAGGTGGTCTTACAACAGTTGAAGACGTCTATAACTATGAACCGACTCCTGAAGAACTCACGGTTGAAGAACAAAAATTCATTTTAGGAGCCCAGGCAAATCTTTGGTCAGAATATATCCCAACTACTGAATATGCTGAGTATATGGTCTTACCAAGAATGAGTGCTTTATCTGAAGTAGTTTGGTCTGCAAAAGAATCAAAGGATTGGGATAATTTTAAATTACGTTTAGGTAATTTTAAAGCTAGATATGAAGTTATGGGATTAAATTTTGCTAAACATGTTTATGAAGAGGGAATTGTCAAAGAGAATTAATCTACACTTAAACAATGTTTGATACTAGATATCTTTCAATTGAAGCAGAAGAATCTCTTCCATTTAATTTAAACATACGAATTAGATAATCCACCTGCGGATTTTTACTTTCATGGCGTTTTTTATTGGCTTTTCAGAAACAAGAACCAAGTATCCCCCACCTCCGGCACCTGATAGTTTCCAGGCTATGGCTGTATCTTTATGATTATTAATTACACTCTCTATCTCTTTGTTTATCATGTTTGGAAATATTTTTGTTTGGGCATTAAATGATGCCAGAAAAGCTTTCCCAAATGTTTCCAAATCTTTTTCTAATATGGCGTTCCAGCATAAATCACTCGCTGCTGTGAGCTCTTTAATATTATCTTCTGATATATTTGTGTTTGATAGTAAATCTGTCCCATGAGGTCGAGGCCAAAGTGTGATTAGATAAATATGCTTTTCTAACCAGTCCAGAATCTCTTCATTGTATACTTTCTCAATTTTATCTGGCCAATATTCGCCATTATAAAAATGTCTTGAAAGACCCGGCACACATATTCCAATTGAATCTTGTGCTCCTGAAACAAATTTATTTCCTGGTTTATTCTCAAAGCGAAACAAAATTTCCGCTAATTTTTCCGGCTTTTCGAGGGGTAATTGATTAGGCCATAGTTGTTTTGCTGCATTTCTTGTTGAAGTAGACATACCACTACGCTCATTATATTCAATTATAGGTTCAAGAGAGATGGTAATTGCCCAACCTGAATTTAATTTCGATAAATATGGCTGATCAATCCAAGTCCCGGCAAGATCTAATCGGTACGGTAACTGACTTCCCACATCACTCCGTATTTGAGTGGTTGACCGTTTTGGCAATCCTACTTCAGGAATTCGCTTTAGCACAATATATTCAATACCCAATGTATTGCACAAATCTTCTTTTGCAGGTGAATGGCCATCCTCATTTACTACATATCGGTTTGGCTTAAATCTTTCTAAATCATCCTTAAAATCTAATATTCCATTGCCTGTATTTATCCATGCATCTTTAACATATTTAATAGACCTCACCATATAAAGACGTTCATGCTCTGAATATATAGTTTGCCTTCCTTTCAAATCTTGGATAGTATCATCTGAACCTAAACCAACATATAAATCACCGTATTGTGCTGCTTCTTTAAAAAAAGCAACATGACCGCTGTGCAGTAAATCGAAACATCCTGAAACAAATACT
>CAZJCZ010000067.1:0-10582 GCA_964544575.1 uncultured Flavobacteriaceae bacterium
TACTCTTCATAGTAACCGGGTTGATAATATATATCTTGGTGCATAAAATAATAATCTTTAAATCTACTGAATCTATAATTAACATCTCTATAGTCTTTCTCACTTACCTTTTTGTTTTCGACGCCTTTAACGGCAGTTACCAATACAGCATCAAACCCTTGGTCTTTAATCATCTTCACTTCTTCTTTAATATCTTTTTCAGATTTCTGGGAAAGCGTGAAGTTAGGTTCAAATATTTCTAAACTTTTAACCGCGTTGATATCTCTTAAGAAGAATTGTGATCGTAGCTTTTCTTCAAATAGAGATCTGGCATTTAAATTTTGCGCAATGCCTACTACCAACATTTTTTCTGTCTTAAAAATGGGGGTATCAGGATTTTTCCAGCTATTTACTAATCGTGTTGAAGAGCACCCAATTAATATGCTAAAAAGCATGAAATAGCATAACTTTTTCATAATTCAAAGTTTTAAATTTATTCAAAATGTCTTGACTGTACGTGTCAGAGATAATTATTAAAGATCTTAACAACTATGTTTATTTACTATGATAAATATCAGCCATCCTGTTAAAGATTAAGAGATATTCGAAAACATGAAGCACAAAAAAACCGAACTGTCTGTTCGGCTTTTTTATTTTATAACATTTTTAAGTTATTTATTTCTTGTTGTGTAAGATGGCGCCAATGACCACGAGATAAATTTTTCTTCGTTAGTTCTGCAAAAATGACCCTATCTAATTTAACAACTTTATACCCAAAATGCTCAAATATTTTACGCACAATCCTATTTCTTCCAGAATGAATTTCTATGCCTATTTCGGTTTTAGATTGATTTTCAATATATGAGATGCTGTCTACAAAGACCATTTTATCTTCTAACATGAAATTTTCTGAGATTTTTTGTAAATCTTTTAAAGCCAATTTTTTATCTAAAGAGGCGTGGTACAATTTTCTTATAGTATGTTTGGGATGTGTTAGTTTTTTAGCCATTTCGCCATCATTGGTAAAAAGTAACAAGCCAGTAGTATTTCTGTCTAATCTGCCCACAGGATAAATTCGTTCTTTAGAAGCGGTCCTAACTAATTCCATAACCGTGCTTCTACCGCGCTCATCATCCATTGTGGTAATATAATTTTTAGGTTTGTTCAACAATACATACCGCTTAGATTCGGGATTTATTAGAGCACCATCAAACCTTACTTCATCATCGAACTTTACCTTGTAACCCATTTCTGTAATGATCTTCCCATTAACACTTGCATTTCCTGCTTTGATATAAGTGTCTGCTTCTCTGCGCGAACAAATGCCTGAATTAGATATATATTTATTTAATCTAATTTCAGTAGGCTCAACTATACTTTTTTTAGAATTGTCTTTTTTATAAGGATCGGGCTTACTTTTACCATAAAACTTTTTGGTACTCTTGACTGATTTTTTTTGATCTTTTGGAAAAGATTGTGAAGAAGACTTTTTAGCGTGTCGTCCTCTCGACGAGTTTTTTTCAATTGCCATTATTTCTAAATTTTTGGCAAAAGTAGCCTTTTTAATTAGGTATGCGTTAATCTTTTATCTCAATTATTCGTTGCCTTTCCCTATTAACCAATAATTTAGTTACATCGGGCCTTGAGTAGTGTCCTGAAACATCAAAATTTTGACGCTCCTCTAAAATGCTATCGAAGTTTAAGGTCTCAATAATTAGACCTTCTTTATGGAGAACAGGCTCTACAATCCATTCGCCATCAGGGCCGGCAATGCATGAGCCACCATTAGCCAATTCATCGGGTGCATTTGCTAAAATCGTATCTAAGTGAGGTGTATTTTTTGGAAAATCTTTTCGTGCCATTAAATTGGAAACAGATATCACAAAAGAACGTGATTCTCTAGCGATAAATCGCGTGATATATTTTGTATTGTGATCACTACCGGGCCAAACGGCAATATGCAAGTTTTCACCTTGGCTGTATAAAGCAGTTCTTGCTAAAGGCATCCAGTTTTCCCAACAGTTTAACCCACCTAAAGTAAATTTTTTTAGAGGATGTACCCGCAAACCAAATCCATCACCTTGCGCCCAAGTTAAACGCTCATCATATGTAGGCTGCAGTTTTCTATGAACAGATTTAATTTCACCTTGTTGATTAATATATACTAATGAGCAATATAAACTGTGGCCGCCTCTATCTATTGGACGTTCAATAATACCTAAGTAGATTGCAATATTTTTTTCAGCACAAAGTTTACAAATCTTGTCTAAATGACCTGCTTCAATCTGTATAGAATTATTTGCATAATGCGCATGAAGTTCTTTATTTATTTTTGTATTCCATTCTGCTCCTCCTGTTAAAGCCAACCAAAATGGATAACCAGGCAATAAGGCTTCACCAAAAACTATGAGTTCACAACCTGAACTTGAGGCATCTTCGATAGTTTTTAATATTTTTTCTATGGTTTTTTCTTTGTCTAACCAAATGGGAGAAATTTGAGCTAGCCCAACTGTTAATAGATTTGAACTCATAATATTCTTTTTATTATTACAGAAGTATCAATCAATGCCAAACTGAAAACACCTGCTATAATTAAAAGTTTAAGAATGTTGTGAAGTAGAATATAGTTTTTTTCTGAATTAGACCTCCAAAGCAATACTACAAAAACAAATAGTATTGCAATGGAAAAATAAAAGTAATACTTCATCAAACCAAGTTCAGGATATTTCGATAAAAAATAAATAGGAGGCAAGGTTAATAAAGAAATTAATGTAATTAAAATTTTAGTAAAATGTTCTCCATATTTTATAGGTAAGGTTATATAATTAAGCACAATGTCTCCTTTAATACTCTCTAAATCTTTAATTAATTCTCTTATCAATAATACAAAAAATAAAAAGGAAGCATGTGTAAAAATAATAGTCGAGAAATTCTTATAGTATACAAATACAGCAAAAAAAGGTAAAATGGCTAATATAGAGGCAGAAAATAGTTTTACCAACGGATATAATCTCAATTTATGTGAATACAACCATATCAAAAAGATGTAGACAGCAAAAAATAATGAAGCACGCCACGAAACTAAAAATCCAAAACAAAAACCTAAGAAGTTTAGAAAAAAATATATATATAACTTCGTTTTTTGGTTGACAATGCTATCTATTTTTGCTTTATAAGGCCTGTTTATTTTATCTTTATCGGCATCATAAAAATTATTGATTATATAACCTGCTGCTATTACACAAATGGAAGCCAAAACAATAAAATATAAATTAAGGTCTAATAATATTTGACGTAATGATTTTTCCGGCGAAAAAATAAAAATGGAAGCTAAATATTGGGCCAATACAATAATAACAATGTTATAACCCCTAACTACTGATAACAGGCTTAAAAATTTATAATAAAAGGGATATTTTTTAGGCCTTTTGGGTGTATTATTCTCGGCAACTTTAAGTAAATCCATATTATCGAATTAAAATCGATATACCAATTCTAACTTATAATTTTTAAGTATTTGTTGGGCTTTTTCGTAGTCTTTTGTAAATCCTAAAATATATCCACCGCCACCAGATCCACAAAGTTTTAAATAATAAGCATTCGTCTCAATACCTTGTTCCCATAGTTGATGAAAAGCTTTAGGAATCATAGGTTTAAAATTATCCAAAACTACCTTAGAAAGTTGTTTTACATTTCCAAAAAGCGATTTTATATTACCATGTAAAAAATCTTCAATACAGGCGTCAGTATATGTAGCAAAATCTTCATTAATCATTTTCCTAAAACCTTCATTTTTCATTTTATTCATAAAAATACTCACCATAGGTTCGGTTTCGCCAATCTGCTCTGAGTCTAATAAAAAAACTGCACCTTTTCCTTCTTTTTGAGACGGGATACCAGTAGGTTCTAAATGATCTTTGGACTTGATTAAAATGGGTAAACTTAAATAACTGTTTAATGGATCTAACCCAGAACTTTTTCCATGAAAGAAGGATTCCATTATCGAAAAAATTTCCTTTAATTTAAGTAATTTATACCTGGTTAAATTTTCCAACACGGTTATTTTGTCATCCGCATATTTATCATAAATAGCAGCTACCAAAGCGCCCGAGCTACCAACACCATAACCTTGAGGAATACTGGAGTCAAAATACATGCCTTTATCAATATCACGTTTTAGTTCATCAAGTCTAAATTGAACCATATCTTTGCTATTTACATCGCATAAATATTGATAAAACTTTTGTAAGTTTTCATTTGACTTATTCGAGGCTTCTGATGAGATTTCAGAAACTTTTAATGCTCCTTGATATGAATTATAGGGAATCGCTAATCCTTTAGAATCTTTAATGATTCCATATTCTCCGAAGAGCAATATTTTGGCATAGAATAAGGGTCCTTTCATTTAAGGTGTTTAGCTTTTTATTGATAAATAAACGCAAATATAATAGATTCTATTGTATATCAAACTTTTAGATCATTTAAAAAACAAATTTTCTATACATTTTAATCTATACCATCATAATAATACATTTGCCAAACACCAACTTTTTTATCATTGAGGTATTTGCCTTCTCCTTTCAGCTTTCCATCACGATAATACTCTTTCCATGGTCCTTTACGTTCTCCATTTTCATATAATCCAGATTCAGATAATTTAGCATTTTCATAGTACTCAACCCATTCACCTTCAATTTTCCCATCTAAATAAGTATATTGACTTTTCAAAGGGCCGATTTCATGATAATTTTTTCTTAACCCATACAATGAATTATTTTTATAGTTAACTATTTGCATAATGTTTCCATTTTCATGGTACCAAGTTACCTGACCTTCGAATTGTTCTTGATCTTTATTGAGCGATAAAGCTTCCATTTGCTTCGCTCCTGATAAATAATAATCTACCCACCAATAACCATTATTTTTTTTATCTGGCTGAGGTCTAAAATAGGAGGCTTGATTTTTCTCAGCTATATTCCAATTGGCATCATACCAAATTGTATCATTCTGCGCAAATAAAGTAGTTGAAAAAATAAAAATAAAGAGGAAGGAAAGTTTAGATAAATTTTTCATGATCAAAGGTTTAAGTTTAACAAACAACAAAAACTATTACTTTAGCCTATGTTATAACTACACGTATATATAGTTTTACTATTTAATCTTCAATTTATTATGAAATTGAGAATACATCATTTAGTCAAAGAAACAAAATCATAAAAGGATAGGATCTCAATATAAAATCTGTCACAATTGCTTGGCTCCTGATCCGGCCCTATCACAAATATAATGATTATTTTGGCAAAACTGAATCAGTTGGCTTATTACAAATTTGTTAACAGATGATTTTTCTTTTTCAGGAAATAATAAATGCACGTTTGCACCTGCATCTAAGGTAAAACAAACATTTGAGTTAGTTTGAGCTCTAAATTCCCATATTTTATTAATTATATGAAGCGTATTTGGTTTCATTAAAATAAAATAAGGGTTGCTAGTCATCATCATAGCATGTAGTGTTAGCGCTTCACTTTCAACAATATTTATAAAACTTTGCAAATCTCCATTTTGCAAGACGGAAGATAATTTTGAAATGTTATCCTTAGCTTGGTCAAATCTGTTTTCTGCAAAAGGATGGTTATGCATTAGATCATGTCCAATAGTACTTGACACTTGTTTTTCTCCTTTATCAACCAATAAAATGGTGTCGTGATAATTTTTAAAATTATCATGTATTTTATCAGGAAATTGCACCCCAAAAAGATCAGAACTTCCTAATATTTTTTCATGCTGGCCCCAAACAACAATATTGCCGATAATGCTTCTACTTGCACTTCCTGAACCCAAGCGGGCTAAAAAAGATGCTTTTTTATAAAATAATTCATCAGTAATTGATGAATTCAGTGCTTTTTCCATACTCATTATACACAATGCTAATGCAGCCATACCACTTGCAGAAGAGGCAATACCACTGCTATGCGGAAAAGAATTTCGAGATTTTATAACAAAATCATATTCAGTTAAAAACGGAACATATTGTTGAATTCTAGAGAAGAATTTTTCAATTTTAGGTTTGAATTCATCTTTCTTTTTACCTTCAAAATAGATTTCAAATCTGATATCTTTTGAACTTTTCTTTGTGAATTCTAACGTAGTCAAGGTAAAACAAGCATCCAATGTAAAGCTGATAGAAGGGTTTTCTGGTAATTGTGGTTCTCGTTTGCCCCAATACTTTACTAAGGCAATATTACTAGGAGTTTTCCAAGTGAAATTCCCTTTTTCCAGAAAAGAGCTTTCAACTCTTTTAAAAATAAAATCTTGTTCGGTAATCATTAATAGAATTTGTGCAAAGATAGAATTATTTACATTTGCATTAGAGTTAACGAAATATCAAATTGAATAGAAAAATTAAATTAATTTGGGATTTTAGAGGCCCGGAATCTTTAAAAATTGCGGAACATCATTGTGTGCATTTAAATGAATTTGCAATTAGCGAAGCATTGGCGTTTCATGAAATTGATACTGTTGAAATATCAGACTATTATAGCACAGCATTTATTGTTGTAAATGAAAAAGATATGCTTGCATTTCGTGATGCTTTAAAACCACATCGTGGAGAAATTGCCAAATAAATTTTTGCCAATCGCGCTACTATCCCTGAACTTAACATATAAAAAAGTTGATTCTTTTATAAATCAATTCTCATTTTAATTTTATCAATGTTACTTTTTAACAAATGAATCGTCTTAAAAACTAATTGTCTTATAAGAACGAAAAGCGTTAAAAAAAGAATAAAACTGTCTTAAGGAAATCAAAAAAATACGATTATATAGTTAAGAAATCTTTAATTCGCTGATAGAAAAAACCAAATAAATGAACCGGGTCACCATTAAACTATTATTTTCTTTTATTGTATTCTGCTCATTCTACTCAAACGCTCAGGTAATTAACTCTAAAATTTTAGACTCGATTACCCAAGAACCAATCCCTTATGTAACTATACAGTTGAATAATAGGGGAGTGATATCCAATGAAGAAGGCCGTTTTAGCTTCCTACTAAATAATACTATAAAAGCTACCGATTCCATTATTATTTCGTGCATTGGTTTCGAGACAATTTCAAGACCATTGAATCAATTTCAAGATAGTATAATTTATTTAAAACCTAGGGCAATAGAACTTAAGGAGATCGTATTGACTAATAAGCAATATACCGTCGAAGAAATTATTGAAAAGGCAAAGGAAAATGTGGATAAGAATTACAATTTTGATTTGACCAAAAAAAGGATGTTTTATAGAGAATCAAATCATCAGAATTTTGTAAAGACTAATTACACATTAGAAAAGTCAACGATTGATGCTCTGAACAAGTCATTTTTAGACAGTGTTATGCAAAGTGTTCCTAAGAATAATTCTTATTATACTGAAATCTTATGTGATCTCTATGGGAATTTTAACAAGGATAAACAGAAAATGGATCTTATAAAAGCTTCAGAACTTTATGACAAAAACATGGAGGTTAGTTTTACGGCTTTAGAAGATAAGTTTAATAAAATTATAGAAGAAAATGTTAAGACTGATTCATATTTTAAAATAAAATCGGGTGTTTTTGGTGATAAGGTTGAAATGGATGAATTTACGGGTAACAAAATAGATTCAACAGATGCGGAGGCACTTAAGAAGAAATTAGAAGAAGAGAAAAAAAGCGAAGCTGATAAGAAAGAAAATTTTGCGAAATATAGAAAAAGTAGTTTCGTGAATATGATGGACGACCTTTTTTTTCAAGATAAGACGAATATCAATTTTTTTAGAAAATCAGGAAAGTATGATTTTAAGTTGCTTGAGCTAACCTATTTAGGAGATGACGTAGTTTATGTAGTTGAATTTATTCCTAAGGGATCGGCGGATTATAAAGGGACTCTTTATATTAATTCTGATAACTTCGCTATTATAAGGTTAGATTATGAAAATGTTAAACCCATAAAGAATTTTAGGTTATTGGGAATTTCATATAGAATATACCTTACCAAGGGAAAAATGATCTTTTCAAAAGAAAAAAATGACCGCTATAGTTTGCAGTATCTTGAAAAGGAAATTGCCAGCCGATTCGGGATACAACGCCCGTTAAAGATCATTGAGAAAAACAAAAATGTCAAAGGAAGACGTAAGCAGAACGAGTTATTTGTAAAATTAGATATGGCAATAACGGCTAGAAATAAATATGAAGCAGTTATTTTTGATACCGAAAATGTCACTACTTCAGAATTCAATAGTTTCAAAGAAAACAATACGATGTTGCCTACCTATATGCCAGCATATAATCCAGCATTTTGGAAGGGCTATAATATCATAGAACCTAATCAGGCAATTAGAGAATTTGTAGTTATTGAATAAGAATCTTACCGGTATACTTTTTCTACAATTGTTTAAAGGTTGGATTATGGTTGTATTGTAGATCTTTTTTGTAGCAGTTAACCGATTTAGTCAGTTAGTTGCATTTCACCTTTCATTATCAATAAACCACGATGTTTTAAAATGAGTGAAACGATTTCTTTCATTTTTGTTGGTTAATAAAACATTAATCGTATATTTGCGATTAACTATGAATAAAACGTTACAACCCATAGATTACAGTGAAGATGCGGAAACGTTATCTAAATTCGCAAAGGCCCTTGGCCATCCAACTCGTTTGATCATTTTGAAACATTTGAGTAATCAAAGTTGTTGTTATACAGGTGATTTGGTTGAAATGTTGCCTTTAGCTCAATCTACGATATCTCAACATTTAAAGGAATTGAAAGAAGCAGGTTTAATTGAAGGAGAGATAAATCCTCCTAAAATTAAATATTGTATTCATGTAGAAAATTGGGAAAAGGCAAAAGCATTGTTTTCAACTTTGTTTAAAGAAGATTTTAATAATTTCTCGTGTTGCTAAGCATTTTTTTGAATACAATCATCGTTAAATGACGATTTGAATATTGAAATATTACATATAAAACCAGAAGATTGGGAAGCTGTTTCAAAGATTTACAAACTTGGTGTTGAAACTGGTATAGCGACTTTTGAGACTGAAATCCCATCATGGTCAAAATGGGACAAATCTCATTTAAAAAAATGTAGGTTTGCAGCTTGGCTGGATAATCAGCTGGTTGGTTGGGCGGCTTTATCATTAGTTTCTGATAGATGCGTGTATGGAGGTGTAGCAGAAGTTAGTGTGTATGTTGATACCAACTACAACGGAAAAGGTATTGGCACTAAATTGTTGCAAAGTTTAATAGCCGAAAGCGAGAATGAAGGTCTTTGGACCCTACAATCAGGGATATTCCATGAAAACGAGATAAGTATACAGCTTCACAAAAAATTAGGTTTTAGAGAAGTCGGATATAGAGAAAAAATTGGTAAAAGGGATGGGGTTTGGTATGATAATGTCATTTTAGAAAGAAGAAGTAAAACAATAGGAATCGATTAAATTATTTAGATATGAACGTAAAAGAATTGTTGTCAATTTTGAAAGAAAATAAGAACAAAGAACTCTTATTTGAATATTCAGAAAATAAGTATGCTGGAACAAATTATCATTTAACTGAAGTTAAAAATGTAGCTTTTGAAACAGTTGATTGTGGAGGTACTGTAAATGACTGGAAAGAAACTCATATTCAATTATGGGAAAGCCCAACTGAAATAGGAAAGGACTATTACATCACGGCAGATAAGGCCGTTGCTATTTTAGAACGTGTAAATAGCATCCGATCATTGTGGCTGGAGACTGAAGTAAAAGTAGAATTTGGGAATAATGATTTCCATACGTCCGTTTTGTCCATCGAGAATATGATATCTGATGATAGAACGGTTACTGTAAAACTCTTCGCCAATAAAACTGAATGTAAAGCTTTAGAAGCTTGTGGAGTTTCTGAAAATAGCCTTACCGTTGCCACAGAAAATGAAGAAGCGTCATGTTGTGATCCAAGTGGAGGTTGTTGTTAATGAATTAAATATATAGTGATAAAATGATAGCTAAAAACAAGCTTAATGTAGGGATAGCAGAAGCAATACAAACATTTGAAACTAACGCTATATCTAAAGAGCGCAGGTCAATCCTTAAGATGTTAATCGACTATATACAAGACAAAGTGAACAGTAGCGAAGCCATCAGGTTGAATTTTATCTGTACACACAATTCAAGAAGAAGCCATTTATCTCAAGTTTGGGCACAAACAATGTCTTCGCATTTTAACATAAAGAGTGTGTTTTGTTATTCCGGTGGTACAGAAGCTACGGCGCTTTTCCCAATGGTATCAGAGACATTAAAAAAAATAGGAT
This sequence comes from uncultured Flavobacteriaceae bacterium, assembly GCA_964544575.1. Taxonomy (GTDB): domain Bacteria; phylum Bacteroidota; class Bacteroidia; order Flavobacteriales; family Flavobacteriaceae; genus Aureibaculum. Next base: position 10,294 of record CAZJCZ010000067.1, read on the forward strand.
TTATAGTCACTACAATTTCTGAAGGAGAAAATCCCGTATATGTCATAAAATATTCAGCAAATGAGCATCCAGTTATTGGGTTTTCCAAAAGGTACGATAGCGATTTTAATCCTAGATCATCATATGCAGCCATTATGACCTGTTCGCAGGCTGATAAAGACTGTCCCTTTATTCCTGGAGCAGAAAAGCGTATTCCAATTACTTATGAAGACCCTAAGGCCTTTGATAATACTTCTCAACAAGCGGAAAAATATATGGAACGGAGCCTGCAAATTGCAGCTGAAATGTT
>CAZJCZ010000067.1:10682-11786 GCA_964544575.1 uncultured Flavobacteriaceae bacterium
AGCCTGCAAATTGCAGCTGAAATGTTTTATGTTTTCTCAAAAATTCAGACCAACTAATGACTGCCAAAAAAAAATTAAGTTTTCTCGATAGTTATTTAACCTTATGGATCTTTTTAGCAATGATTTTAGGAATTGCTATTGGCTATTTTATTCCGTCTTTTCCTAAACTAATTGAATCATATAGTAGCGGAACAACAAATATTCCCATTGCGATTGGACTTATTTTAATGATGTATCCGCCTTTAGCGAAAGTGAATTACAGCCTGCTACCAAAAGTGTTTAAAAATGTGAAGATATTATCAATTTCACTTGTTTTAAATTGGATTATCGGTCCGGTTTTAATGTTTGTTTTGGCGCTATTATTTCTACATGATTATCCCGAATATATGGTGGGGGTTATTTTAATTGGATTAGCACGATGTATTGCAATGGTTCTTGTCTGGAATGACCTTGCGGAAGGCAGTAGTGAATATGGAGCTGGTTTAGTGGCACTTAATAGTATTTTTCAGGTTTTTGCATACAGTTTTTATGCTTGGATATTTATTACAAAGCTTCCACCTCTTTTCGGGTTTGAGGGAGCTTTAGTGGATATTTCAATAGGTACCATTGCTGAAAGTGTTGCAATTTATTTAGGAATTCCATTTGTGTCCGGTATGTTAAGCCGATTGATTTTGGTGAAAATTAAAGGCGAGGACTGGTATACTAATAAGTTTATTCCAACTATTTCGCCATTAACTCTCATTGCACTTCTGTTTACAATTGTTGTGATGTTTTCTTTAAAAGGCGAATTGATTGTAGAAATACCATTGGACGTTATGATCATAGCTATTCCGCTGCTTATCTATTTTACCTTAATGTTCCTCATAGGGTTTTTTGTAAGTAAAGCAATGGGCGCTGAATATGATAAAAATGCATCAATTTCCTTTACGGCAGCAGGGAATAACTTCGAACTGGCCATAGCAGTAGCTATAGCAGTTTTCGGCCTAAACTCTGGCCAGGCTTTTGCCGGTGTTATTGGGCCTTTGGTTGAAGTTCCGGCATTGATCTTGTTGGTTAGAGTAGCGTTTTGGTTACGGAAGAGGTATTATTTACCAGTAAAAAGTT
>CAZJCZ010000068.1:0-11739 GCA_964544575.1 uncultured Flavobacteriaceae bacterium
TTAAGTTCAGAAAATGGCTAACAGGAATTGATTCTACCGCATCTATAACTATTCCTAAAGGGGATTATGATAGAATCTCTTTGAATTATGAATATTTATATCCTGAGCTAAATCTACGTGATAACTGGAAAAATTTAAAAGGCCTATTTAATAGGCCAATTCAGTTCAGGTTCTTTAAAGATGTAGAAGATCCGTATTATAATCAAGTCTTTTATAATTTATATTCTGGTTATAACTATTATGAAGGGATTATTCTTGGGCCGAGACTCTATAATGAGTCTGTTTTTAAAAAGAAATGGTTGTACAAAATTACACCGACGTACGGTTTTAAAAGCAAAAAAATAACTGGTTCATTTTCTTTTGTATATCAGCATATTCCAGAAGAAACTTCAATTTATAGATTTACAACAGGTATTTCTGGAAGTCAACGCTTATACGCTCCCAATTTGGCTTATAAAAGATTGACACCATTTATAAATTTAGAGTTCAAACGAAAAAGTTTGCGAGATGTTGGCGGTAAATCATTGTTTGCAAGATATGTAATGGTTGATAGAGAAACTGAACCTGATGCTCCAGTTTTAGAAACGGATAAATACAATCTTTTTAACATCAGGTTTGGCTACTCACAACCTAATATTATCAAAGATTTAAGATATAATTTCGACCTACAATTAGCTGATAAATTCAGCAAAATTGCTATAGACTTTAGATATCGAAAATTAACAGACGTTCATAGACAATTTGATTTCAGAGCTTTTTTTGGAGTTTTTTTACACAATGAAACCGAAGGAAATGATTTTAGTTTTTCACTGGACAGACCAACAGATTATTTGTTCGATTATAGTTTTTTAGGAAGGTCTGAGCAATCAGGTTTCTTCAGCCAACAAATTATCATTGCTGAAGGCGGTTTTAAATCAATTTTTGAAAATCCATATGCCGACCAATGGATGTTCACTACTAATGGAAGTTTTAGTATATGGCGTTGGATAGAAATTTATGCCGATGCAGGCGTTTATAAAAACAAAAATATTGATCCGATTTTTAGATATGATAGCGGTGTCCGTTTAAACTTTGTACATAATATTTTAGAAGTTTATTTTCCCCTTCAATCCAGTTTAGGTTTTGAGCCTTCTCTACCAAGTTATAGCTCTAAAATTAGATTTGTATTAACCCTAAATCCAAAAAGAATTTTCAATTTCGTAAGAAGAGGCTTCTTTTAAAATCAAACTAATAGGTACAATCTAAGCACTAATAGATCCATTTCTATATCCCATCTAAGGCTTGCACACGAGCGCAAGTTCAACTAATCAAATTAGGTAGAAAAAGAATTGATCTTCAAACCAATAGATCCGAATATGCACTTCACTCATGGGGATCAATTCGACTAATCATTTTTGGAGCCTCTTATCAAGATTATAAAATTGAAGTCTCATTGACTTTTAATTATGGGCTTAAAATTGTACTTTTGCATTTCTTGATAAAGCCCAATGCATGCCCGAAAAAACAGCCTTAGATACACAAAATTTAACCTACGAAGAGTTTAAAAAAGAAATTTTAAACGACTTTAAAACGGCTGTGGTAAGCAGGGAATGCAGTATATTAGGGAGAAGGGAGGTTTTAACTGGCAAAGCTAAATTTGGAATTTTTGGAGATGGTAAAGAGGTACCACAACTGGCTATGGCTAAAGCATTTCAAAATGGTGATTGGCGTTCAGGATATTACAGGGATCAAACTTTTATGATGGCAATTGGCAAGTTAACACCAGAACAATTTTTTGCCGGTTTATATGCGCATACAGATATTAAAAAAGAGCCCTTTTCTGCAGGAAGACAAATGGGGGGACATTTTGCAACACACACTTTAAACGAAGATGGAAGCTGGAAAAATCATTTAACTCAAAAAAATATAAGCGCAGACATTTCTCCTACTGCGGGACAAATGCCTCGGTTATTAGGTTTAGCGCAAGCCTCTAAATTGTATCGCAATATTGACGTTCTAAAAAATGTAACAAATTTTTCTAATAACGGTAATGAAGTGGCTTGGGGAACTATTGGTAATGCCAGTACTTCTGAAGGGCATTTTTTTGAATCTTTCAATGCCGCAGGTGTCTTACAAGTTCCCATGGTAATTAGTGTTTGGGATGATGAATACGGAATTTCGGTTCCTGCCGAATACCACACTACTAAAGAGAATATTTCTGAAATTTTAAAAGGTTTTCAACGTGATAAAAAGAGTAAGGGGTATGAAATTTTTGTAGTAAACGGTTGGGACTACTCCAAATTAATTGATGTATATAATGAAGCGTCAACTGTTGCTAGAAATGAACATGTTCCGGTTTTAATTCATGTTAAAGAATTGACCCAACCACTAGGGCATTCTAGTTCTGGATCTCATGAAAGATATAAAAATGAAGAACGTTTAGATTGGGAGCATAAACATGACTGTATTTTAAAAATGCGAGAATGGATCGTGAGTGTTTTCGAAAATGAAGAAGAGCTTATCAATATTGAGAAAGAAGCTAAAAAAGAAGTAAATGGCGCAAAGAGAAATGCTTGGAATAATTATTTAAATGAAATTATTCTAACACAAAAACATGTGATTGGTTTATTAGAAAAAGCCGCAGAAAAAAGCAATAACAAACCTTTCATATTAAAATTAAAAAGTGATCTTACCGCTATTGAGGATCCTTTGAAAAAAGATGTATTATCTGCAGCGAGACGTGCATTGATATATTTGAGAGATGGGAACAGTGAGGATAAATCACAAATTTTGGATTGGATTAAAAATTATACTACTGAACAATATAATAACTACAACACCCATTTATATAGCGAAGCGGAAAACAATGCAAAGTCCGTAAAGGAGGTAAAACCAACTTATGATGAAAATTCTAACTTAGTTGACGCCAGAGTTATATTAAAAAATAATTTTGACATTATTTTATCGCGTTACAAAGAAGTAATAATTTTCGGTGAAGATGCTGGTAAAATTGGTGATGTAAATCAAGGTCTTGAAGGTTTACAAGAAAAATACGGTAAACTAAAAATAGCAGATACAGGAATTAGAGAGGCCACGATTATGGGGCAAGGTATTGGTTTGGCAATGCGTGGGTTAAGACCGATTGCAGAAATTCAGTATTTAGATTATATGCTTTATGGTTTACAAATTTTGAGTGACGATTTAGCTACTTTGCGTTACAGAAGTTTCGGAAAACAAAAGGCACCTTTAATTATACGTACTAGAGGGCATCGCTTGGAAGGCATATGGCATTCAGGTTCTCATTTAGGGGCTATTATTCATTTATTAAGAGGAATGTATATTCTAACACCAAGAAACATGACCCAAGCTGCGGGGTTTTACAACACACTATTGCAAAGTGATGAGCCGGCTTTAATTATAGAAAACCTTAACGGTTATCGCTTAAAAGAAAAATTACCCAATAATTTAGGTGATTTTACCGTACCAATTGGTAAAGTTGAGACCGTAAAGACAGGAAACGATATTACTATAGTTTCATACGGTTCTACCCTTAAACTAGTTGAAGAGGCGGCAAAAGAATTATCTCAAGTAGATATTAACGTTGAAATTATTGACGCTCAAACATTATTGCCTTTTGACTTAGATCATGATGTTGTCAAAAGTATCCAAAAGACCAACAGGCTTGTTATTATTGATGAAGATGTACCTGGAGGTGCTTCAGCATATTTACTTGATGAAATTTTAAATAAACAAAATGCCTATGAATTTTTAGACAGTAAACCAATTACTATTACAGCTAAGAGCCATAGGACTCCTTATGGATCAGACGGTGATTATTTTTCAAAACCGTCTATAGAAGATATCTTTGAAGGTGTCTATGCTATTATGAATGAGGAAAATCCTAATAAGTACAAAAAACTTTATTAAAGGTTTTTTCCAATTTTATCTTTCTAATTAAGAACTATTTATTTACTTTTGAAACTCTTAAACTCTAAATTATTTAAAATGAAATTATTGAAAGTTTTAATCTCCTTTCTTCCATTGTTGTTTATTTCAATAACAGTTCTTGCCCAAGATAATGAAAATCAAGAAACGAAGGCTTCTTTGAATAGTGGCACTATTCAAAGTCAATTTGAATTTTTATATAAAAAATCAGGTAGATATCAAGATTATAGAGTTGTAAAAATTAATCAGTTATTGAAGTTTAGAAATAATGTTTACGACACCCTAAAATTAGATAGAAAAAAATATTTAGATAGTCAAAATATAATTAGCAAGCAAAAAACCGAAATAGACTCGCTAAATTCTAAATTAATTGCAATCAATGATAATTTAAGTACAGTTACCAAGGAAAAAGATAGTATTAAACTTTTAGGAATGCAATTAAGTAAAGCAGGTTACAATAGTCTTTTATGGACGATTATAGCAGCACTTGCAGCGTTATTGGCATTTTTTATCACAAAATTTAAGCGAAGTAATGCTATCACTGGGGAAGCTAATAGAGTTAAATCGGAAATTGAAAATGAATATGATGAGCATAAGCAACGCGCATTAGAACGTGAGCAACTGTTAAGACGTGAACTTCAAGATGAATTGAATAAACAAAAGTATGCTAAACAAGAAGCGGCAAAAAAAAGAACCAAATAAAAAGTTTTATATTTTTACTTTTATATACAAATTAATATTTTAACAAACTTCACACAATAAATTAATTTTTAATAAGTTATATTCTTCCGATGATCTCGGATTTGTTATGAAAAGTAATTTTTGTTTTTTCATATAAGCACTATTATTTTTTTCAATTTTTATGTATAGAAAACTACCTATTTTACTAACTATTTTGTTTTTTATATTTCCTGTTTATGCATGGAATACTTATACTTCTACAGCAAATTATTTTTCTTATAATAGTAATAATAATTCGTTTTCTTCTTTTTCCTTGGAATTATACCATAAAATAAATGATGCTGATTTAAATTTTGATGCTTTTAAATACGGCTTAAAAGGATATTTAAAACTTCAAAACGAAAACAGCTTAAACAATTCCAACTTTTTAACCATCATTGATATGAGTGTTTCAGCGAATACTGAACGTTTATTTATCATTAATATGGAAACACAACAATTGGAACATAAAAGTTTAGTTGCACATGGAAGAAACTCAGGATTAGAATATGCAAGTCGTTTTTCAAACAAAATGAGCAGTCATCAGACCAGTTTAGGATTCTATAAAACTGCTGAAACATATATTGGCAAACATGGTTTTTCTCTTAGACTTGACGGATTAGAATTTTCAAATAATCAAGCGAGAAAACGAGCTATCGTTATCCATGAGGCAGATTATGCAAGTAGTGACTTTATTAAGAAGAATGGAAGGCTGGGAAGAAGTTATGGTTGTCCTTCGATTCCAAAGAAAGATTACAATTCAATTATTGACAAAATTAAAAAAGGAAGTTGTTTATTTATTTATTATCCAGAAACTTCTTATTTAACAAATTCAAAATTAATTAATACAAAAACAAGTTTACTTGCCAATAACGGATAGTTCCGAAATTAACTTTTCATCCTTTTTATAGACATCATTATAAAAGATTATGTTTCCTGCATTGTCAACACTAGTGGTGAAATAAAATATATTTATTGGAATTTTAGTTTTAAGCTCCATTGGTTTTTCCTTACGCATCTCAATATATTTATATATACTGTCTATATTGTATGTATTATTGTCAGTCCTTAAAATATGCTCTGCTAGATCCAATGCTTTTTCAACCCTAACGCACCCATGACTATAAGCCCTTAATTCTTGCTCAAAATAATACTTTGTTGGTGTGTCATGTAAATAAACAGCATAATTATTCGGAAAAATAAATTTTACTAAACCCAAAGCATTAGAACTACCTCCTTTTTGTCTTATTAAGTAATTAAAATTATCTTCATTAACTTCACCCCAGTTAATAGAATTTGGATCTAACTCTTCTCTATCATAAGTTAGTATTTCATAATTATTTCTTTTCAAATACGTAGTGTCTTCTTGAGCTTTTACCAAAATTTCTTTAACAGATATTGATCTGGGAACATTCCAATATGGGTATGCAATAATATATTCTAAAGTATCTATAATTTCAGGTGTTGGGTTTTCTAATTTTCCAACTATAGTTTTATGTTCCCTAATTAGTTTATCTTTATTATAGAGTTGCATTGTATAACCAGGAATATTAACAAAAAGGTAATCTGAAGTCCAATTATCCTTCCATCGCCACCTCTCCAAATTAGCAACAATTTGTTTATAATATCTATAAGGGCTTATCGATAATGCCTGGGCTGTATTATTTCCAATTAATTTATCTGGTATTAAACCATGTTCAAGTTGAAATTTTGCTAATGCTTCTAGATATTTTGTATCCTTGTTAGCACTCGTTAAATATTTATGCAATATAAGTGCTTTTTTAGCCTGTTTAATTGCTTTTAGGGAATCTATTCTAAAGTTTTGAACTTGTATATTATTAGTAGACAAACTAGAGTTTTGCAGGAACTTTTCCAATCCTTTTTGCAAGCTCAGATACTGTGGATGTAATGGTTGTAAGGCTAATAGTTTATCAATAATACTATCTGTTTTTAGAGCGTTATATAAATACTTAGGAAGATCAATACTCAATCTTTTTCTAGGTATCATAGTCAAGCTATCAACACTATTCAAAATTCCATAATTCAGGTGTTTTCCATGTAGCATAAAGTAATGAGTCAACAATATTTCTAAATTTGCTGCAACCGCATAACTATCATCTTTAGATCTCGCTTTATCTAATTTATTTTTGAATCTAGTTAAAGTATTAACGTCATATAGCCTGTTAGCTAAGCCATATTTTTTTGATTCCGTAAGTTGACTAATTAATCCAATAGCTTCTTCCGTCAATTGAATTGAATCATTGATCCAGATAGTTGAATAATTGTTTTTTTTGTAGAAACTATGAACCCAATTTATACTATCAAGTTCAATACCATTAATTTTAGGAACAACAACATTATCGTAATTATCGCTAAAATATTGGTTAAACTCAGCCATATAATCTTTTTGAATATGATTTTCTACTTTTTTAGTACCTTCTGAACAAGAATAAAGTAAATAAAGAGTAGTTATCAGTACCAATAATTTTTTCATAGCATTTCTTGGATGTGTCCTCAAAGAGTTCTCCCTTAAATAAAGATACGAAATTTTGAGAAAAATAAGTATCCATAAAATTCAACTATACTTGTTGAGGTGATCAATTGTCATTAAATTCTTAATAGTTCATTTCCAATGGCACATTGCATACATTTATTTTTTTCACAATATTCATTTTTTAACTGAAGTAACGCCTGACTCTTGAGAGCATCGTTACATTTAACATTTAATTCTTTAAACCCATCTATAACAGCATTCTTTTCAGGTTTTATAAGTTTTATGGTTGATATAAGTTCTTCTTCATTTAACTCATTTATATACTTCAAATATATGAACTTCAAGGGAACAATTGTGTTGATCAACAATAGATCAATAAACTTTTTTGATAATTTCTTATATGTTCTTTTTGATGTTGCAGTAAACGAATAATGCGTTTTCCAAAATTCAGAAATTGAAATATCAAATAGCTTATAATAATCTTTTAATTGGGTGGTCGTTGTTATTTTTGAAAATAAGTTTTGATGTTGATTTAATAATGCCGCTAATTGAGCAATTCTTATTGTTGGAAAATTATTAGGCCTCAATCTAAAAAATTGAAATTGAGATTTCATATTTGCCTGTAGATTGTGCTTTTTTAATAAATAATTATATTCCATTTGAAGGGTCTTATAATAAGCATTCTGAATATCATCATTTAAAAGACCTGCTTGTCCAAATAGTAGCGCCTCAAGGCTAACTAAGCTTTGTTTTTCTTTTCTAATTATAGAAAAATCTATTGAATTAATTAAATTCAAAAAAGCATCCCCATTCACCTTTAATCCAAAATTTTTGAAAAGCACTTTAATTAAAACCGCCTCCCAATCATTTTTAGAAGTATTTAACATTTTTTGAGTTAATTCAGATTTTTGTTCCAATCTTTCAACATAAAGTCTTTCTAGCCAATTGTCAATAATAAAAGGATCTACAGAACTAATAACATTTTCACAATTAATCCATTTCTGCGATTTTGAAAATAACTTTTCATAGTTATTCAAAATATTTTCATGAATGTGTTGTTTGAGTTCTAATGTTGGGACTACAAAATTTTCTTTAGTATAAATATCAACATCATGTTCCCATACCACATGTAGTATAATAGAATCGTAATTCATGTCTTTTTCATGACCATGAACATACCAATCAGAAGATTTAACATGAATTTCAACATTACCGGCCCAACGCTGGTCTTCAATTATGATTTGAGAGTTAAAAAAATCCGGTCCGGCATTATGATTGTGTTCTCCCGAATTAATTAGCAGTAATTTGTCTTTTTGTGTGGTTTCTAATTGACTTAATTTCAGTAATTTATGCTTCCAGATATAATGCAGAAAATCTTCTTTCACATTAACATTATTTAAATTACTGAATTACACTAATAACATCATACTTTGTAATGATTTGATATTTTCCATTATCCAAATCTACCAATACAGCTTTATTGTCTTTATTGATGAGTTTTGAAATTATATCTATCGAAGTATCTTTTTTTACAATTGGTAATGCATTCCTCATAACCTCTTTAATAGGCTTATCAGCGATTTTTTTGTCTTCAAAATATAATTTAAATAAATCACTTTCATCAACTGAACCTACAAAACCTTCACTATCTTCAACAGGGATTTGAGAAATATCATATTGGCGCATTCTGTCAATTGCATGCGACACTAACTCTTCTGTTTTAGCAGTAACTAACGGCTCATTAATTCGATTTTTTATTAAATCTAGGGCTACTGTTACTTTCTCCTCTAAAAACCCTCTATCACGCATCCAATCATCATTAAACATTTTACCAACATACCTGCTACCGTGGTCATGAAACAATACAACAACTACATCATTAGGTTTAAAATGTTCTTTTAATTGTAATACCCCTTTAATTGCAGAACCTGCAGAGTTCCCAACAAAAATGCCTTCTTCTCTTGCAAGTTTACGTGTATAAACCGCTGCATCTTTATCTGTTACTTTAGTGAAACCATCAATGACTTCAAAATCAACATTTTTAGGCAAAATATCTTCTCCTATCCCTTCAGTAATATATGAATAAATTTCATTTTTATCGAAAATACCTGTTTCATGATATTTCTTAAATACTGAACCATAAGCATCTACACCCCAAATTTTAATATCTGGGTTTTTCTCTTTTAAAAATTTACCAACTCCAGAAATTGTACCACCAGTACCAACTCCTACAACAAAATGAGTTATTTTACCATCAGTTTGCTCCCAAATTTCAGGACCGGTTTGCTCGTAATGTGAAATAGAATTAGACAAATTATCGTATTGGTTTACATACCAAGAATTTTCAGTTTCTTCGGCCAAACGCTTGGAAACTGAATAATAAGAACGTGGATCTTCAGGTTCAACATTAGTAGGACAAACTACAACATCAGCACCTACAGCCCTAAGAATATCCATTTTTTCTTTAGATTGCTTATCGCTTATGACGCATATTAGTTTATATCCTCTAATTATAGCTACTAAGGCCAATCCCATTCCTGTATTACCTGAAGTGCCTTCTATAATTGTTCCTCCGGGTTTAAGTGATCCATTTGCTTCGGCATCGTCAATCATTTTAAGTGCCATTCTATCTTTTACAGAATTACCAGGATTAAAAGATTCTACTTTCGCCAACACCAAAGCGTCAATATCTTTCGTCATCTTATTTAACTTGACTAAAGGTGTATTTCCAATAGTTTCTAATATATTTTCTGCGTATTTCATTTACTTTTAATTCTTACTGATGGCAAAAATAACCAATGCTAATTTAAATAAGGTCATTATCTAAACATTTGAGGAAATGCATCTCTAATAGATCTTCGCAATATTTGCAAGCGTATTGTTGATCGTAAAAAACCAGAGCCATAGCCCAAAAACTGAATAAACGTTGCCCAAATACTATAAAAAGAGACAATAATACTTTTGCTTATAATTAATGCGTCTACATATATTAATAAGAAATATATACAATAAAGCTTTATAGGAACACTTATACCAATAGATAACAATAGTAAAGATATTAAGAATCCAATGATAAAAAAACTAGGAAACCAGTAGGTTATTTTTGATGAATTGGGATGTTGCTTATTTAAAATTGGTCGGGCAGCGCCAAAATTAAATGTTTGCTTTAAAAAACTTATCCAGTCAATTCGCCTTTTGTGATAAACAAATGCCTCTTCAATAAGCTGCGTATCATAACCATTTTCCCATAAACGAAAAGTTAAATCTATGTCCTCACCATAATTTTGACTTCCAAAACCCTTGGTTTTATCAAAAGCCTTTTTAGACAATCCCATATTAAAACTTCTTGGTTGAAACTTATTAAAGGTTGTTTTCTTTCCCCTAATACCACCGGTAGTTAAAATTGATGTCATAGAGTAATTAATGGCTTTTTGAATAGAAGTAAAAGAAAAGTGTGAAGCATCTGGTCCACCATAAGCATCTGTAAAATTATTAGACAAGGCATTAGAAGCCTCTTCTAAATAAGACTTTGGTAAAATACAATCAGAATCGAGAATGATAAAATAATTTCCTGATGCTTTCTGCATTCCGAAATTTCGACTTAAACCGGGTCCTGAATTATCTTTATAATAATAATGAAGTTGCAGTTGATCCTGATATTTTTTTACAACATCTTCTGAAGTTTGGTCTGAGCCATCTTCAACTATAATTACTTCATAATCCTTACTGTAAGATTGTTTTGTAATACTTCCTAATAATTCATCAACTTCAAGAGGGCGATTATAAACAGGAATAATTATTGAAAATTCTAAATCCACAGGAATCACTTTAAGATTCAAATATAATTAATCAATACGTATTAAATCAAAAGAGACTCTCAAAATTGAGAGTCTCTTTGTATATATAATAAAAACTTTAATTATCATTTCTTAATGATCTTGAAAGATCCACTAGAGTCACCTATATCGACTCTAACAAAATAAGTTCCAGAGGCTAAATTAGATAAGTCCATTTCAGCTGTTAAATCTGAATGAGTCGATCGTTTAATTTCTCTTCCTATAATAGAATATAAACTAATATGTTCTATTGATTCATTAGCACTCATTTTTAGTACATTTTCTACCGGATTAGGGTAGTAATAAAATCCTTTTGCAACAATATCTTCAATAGAAAGTACTATGGAAGTAACATCTAAATTAAAGGTCCCTTCAGGCAAATCTTCTGCAGTAGGAGCTCCTATATTAATGTAATAAGTAGTGTTTAATATTGATGTAAAAGTTGCTGCTTCTACTCCGTTAGTACCACCAACATTACTACTTGTTACACAGGTAAAAGACCCACAACTTCCAGAATAAACTGAAATTGCGGCATTCCAACTAGTTGGTGTAACAGTTAAAGTATAATTACCACCGTTACCATTTAAAGTATACCAAACTCCATCATTCATATCTATACAACCAGAAGTCAATATTGATCCTGAGTTATTTGTGGCTGAAGATGCGTCATACATTGCACTGAATGGTAGGCTGGAAATAGCTTCAGCATTAGCACAATCATCATTTGATGGAGGCGCCGGAGCAGTTCCAATACAAACATTAAAA
>CAZJCZ010000069.1:0-11700 GCA_964544575.1 uncultured Flavobacteriaceae bacterium
ACAATTCCGCTTAAGTAAATGACCTGCTTAACGTTGGTCTTTTCTAGGCGTGTTTTAAAATTTATAGCACATTGTTCTTCTAAAGATTCAAATTTCGAAGACGATGAAGACATTGAATGAATTAAATAATAAGCAACATCAATTTCATGAGGTATGATGTCTAAGCTATTTTTATCTAAAAAATCAACTTCTATGAGTGATACATTTTTATTGTTTTTTAAAATTTTGGGAAATCTTTCTTTATCCCTCACACAACATATTAATGTATGTCCTAATTCTAAAAGTATCGGAATTAATCGTTTACCAATATAACCTGTTGTTCCCGTTAGTAAAATTTTCATAAGTAAATAATGCGTTAATTATATTTATTTGTAAAGATACGTTATAAACCAAGTGTATTTTATTATGTTTAATAATTTTAACAAAACTTTAAACAATAATATTATAATTATCCATATTGTCTAAATATATTTGTAGAAATTTAAACACTATATAATATGAGAACTAGAAATTTAATGATTGCTTTTGCCATGACCGGATTCATCTTTAGTACTGCGTGTGCTGATAACAAAAAAGATAATGAGCCGAAAAAAACAAAAGAAATTACCGCTGAAAAAACTGCAGAAGAAGTAGCAGTTCAAGAAACTCCGAACATTGTTGGAGTTGCGATAGGAAACGAAAATTTTTCAACTTTAGTAGCTGCAGTTAAAGCGGCCAATTTGGTTGAAACATTAAGTGGAGAAGGACCTTTTACTGTTTTTGCTCCTGTAAATGCAGCCTTTGACAAATTACCAGAAGGTACTGTAGCAGGATTATTAAAACCTGAAAGTAAAGAAGCATTAACTTCACTTTTAACTTACCACGTTGTAGCAGGTAAATTTATGGCTGCTGATGTTGTAAAGGCTATCGGTGACAACAATGGAACATTTACAATTCCTACTGTACAAGGTGGAACACTTACTGCATCAATAAGTGATGGTAATGTGATCTTAACAGATGCAAAAGGAAACACTTCTAAAATTATTATTACGGATGTAGCAGCTTCAAATGGTGTAATTCATGCCATTGACACTGTAGTTATGCCATAAGAAAATTAGTTTGAGTTTGGTTGATAGAAACCGTCATTTGGAAAGTAATCCAATGGCGGTTTTTTTTATTGTATAGGTATCAATCTTTTACTAATTAATAATATTCAATATAATTATTGGTTTATTATTTTTCGAATCCCTATAAAGAGGAGAATAAAAATAGAATATGCTATAAAAAATAGAAAAATATAATTTTCTAAATGTAAGACAAGCATAATACTTATGATCAATAACTGAAAGCCTAGGCCAAAAGTTGAGACAGCAGTCATAAACCAATTGGGGAAATACTTACTTTCGGCAGCCTTCTTATCTAAATTATAAATTATTTTATCAAATACACCGTATAGTAAAGTATATAGTTTAAATAGAATAGTTACGCTACGTTGGCTTTCACCATGCATAGCAACTGGTATTTGGTTTTCAATAATTCGACTCGTCTTATCACCGTCATATTTATTCCTAAGAATCACACAATAATAATTATACAAAGTTCCCTGAAGCTGTATTGCAAAAAAAGCCAATAGTGCTGTTACCATAGAGCCTGCGGTTAAGTGCCAAATGGTAATAAGGATGAGAAAATTTAAAATAATGTCTGAAACTGAATCTAAATAGCGACCTATATAGGATGGCTTATCATTAATACGCGCCAATTCACCGTCAGCTGCATCTAATATTGATTTTAGTATCAAGAAAAAAGCAGCAATCCAATATTGCTGATTAAGCATAAAAACTATGGCTAATAATCCGGAAATAATAAAACTAATAGTCACATGTACAGGAGTTACCCATGAGCCTTTAAGCGATGTTGCAATCACTCGAGCAAATGGTCTTCCATAGTCAGATAAATCTAAAAATTGATTTTGTTTGGGTAATTTAGACAAGGTTAGTTTTTGTTATTAATTAATAAATGTTTATATGAAATTCGAAAAATATGTAGTCAAATATGACTTATATACTGCGAATGGATGTGCTGTTTAATTTACTATTTTACAAAGGTCTTATTTTGAAAAGTGTTAGCTATTCCTTAAAGTTCTATCAAACTTTTTGGTATTTATTTGACCTATTTTTAAACTTTTCAATTAAAATGATATTTGAATATAACATGACAAAAGCATAACCAATATCTTCAATTGGTACGGTACCCAATCGGATTCCTAAGTTCTCAGCATTGTTATACCAAACAACAGGTTCTTCAATAAAACTTCCTGTTAAAACCCCATTTACAATAAAGAAAGGTATCAATATAACCAGAAAAGAAATATAAAATGAGCGTATTTCCTGATTTTTAGTGAATAAACTATAAATTAAAACAACCAGTAGCAAGCCATAATTTAAAAATGTGTACGCCTTGTCAGTATGGAGAATAATAACAATTGATAATACAATTATTAGTGTAATCGTAATAATTTTAGTGGCCAAAACACTTAGCTCAAAGCCAGGGAGAAAATACCTTAAAGCATAATGTGTAAAAACGCTGGCATATGGTATACAGATAAAAAATAACCATTCTTCAATAGGTAAATTAAGTATATTCAATCCGATCAAATAGCGTTCATTAAACCCCCAAACTCCTTGAGCAGTAAAAAATATATCCCAAATGATAAATATGATTGCGACGATAGCAATAGATGAAAAAACTTCTTTCCACCACTTAATAAAATGCATCCTTTTTTCAAAACTATAAATAAAAGGAATACTTATGGAAGCTAGGTTGAGGATTAAATAGAGAGACATTTAAATTTTAAAATATTTTGATGGTACAAACAACATACCGAAACATTCACCGTCTTCTTTTCCTAAGTGCTTATGATGAACTTTATGTGCTTTCCTTAACCCAATAAGATACTTATTATTCGTCTTTTTAAACCACTTGAATCGTTGATGAATCAGCACGTCATGCACCATAAAATATGCCATGCCATAAAACAAAATTCCTAATCCGATAAAGAACATGAAATTAATATCTTTTTGAACTCCAAAATAGAATAATAAGATACTTGGAATTGCAAAAATTACGAAGAAAACATCATTCCTTTCAAATGCATTTTGATACCTAGGCTGATGATGATCTTCATGAAAATACCAAAATAGACCATGCATCACAAACTTATGTGTTAACCATGTTACGCCTTCCATTAACAAAAATGTCACTACTGTAATAAGTATATAAAACACAAGCATAGTATTATAATAAATTCAACTTGTAATTTACAAAAGATTTTGCAAGCAATCCAAATTTATGAGGATTTGATACTCTCACGCGAGTATTCATAATTTCATTTGACGGTGTTTTATTCAATTTATATAATAAAGACCTATAATAAGCATATGCCGTGTAAACTCCAAACTTGGCCTCCCTTGGCAATTTTTTAATACCCACTAACGCCAATTTAAAATCTTCTTCTATTTCGTTGATTATTTTATTTTTAGCATTCTGATCTAAGTTTAAAATATTAACTCCTGGAAAATAAGATCTATTCAACATTTCTACGTCATCTTTTAAATCTCTCAAAAAATTAACTTTTTGGAAAGCAGAACCTAAACTCATTGCCGGTTCTTTAAGTTCTTCATAGCGCTTTTCATCACCGTTAACAAATACCTTTAAGCACATTAAACCAACCACATCCGCTGAGCCATAAATATAATTATTAAACTCTGCCGCCGTATAATTAACCTTGTGCAGATCTTGTTTCATGCTTATCAAAAATGCCTGAATCAAGTCGTCTGTAATATTATACTTTTTAACCGTTAATATAAAAGCATTTAAAATTGGATTCAAACTAACACCGTCATTCAACCCTATGTAATAATTGCGCTCAAAATCATGTATCAATTTTTCCTTATCATGTTCATGAAAAGTATCAACAATTTCATCGGCAAACCTAACAAAACCATAAATACTATATATAGCATCTCTAATTGAAGGTCCCAATGTTTTAACAGCCATAGAAAATGACGTGCTGTAGGCCTTTGTAACCAACTTGCTACAATTGACAGAAACACTATTAAATAATTGCCGCTGCATATCCCTTTTGATTTAAAAATTGTTTGTTAATTAAACTTGCCGCAATTTTACCAGATATTAAGGCCGGTGGCACTCCCGGTCCTGGCACGGTCAGTTGTCCTGTGAAAAACAGATTTGACACTTTTTTACTCTTAATTTTAGGTCTTAAAAAAGCAGTTTGGGTTAAAATATTAGCTAAACCGTAAGCATTGCCTTTATATGAATTATAATCCTTAATAAAATCATTTACACAATATGATTCCTTAAAAAGGATATGATCCTGAACTTTTTGATTTGTAATTTTCTCGAATCTTTCCATTATTTGTTCGAAATATTTTTGACGAATCTCAGGCGTATCCTCAATACCGGGGGCAAGAGGTATTAAAAAAATACCCGCTTCTTTATCTTCAGGGGCAAAAGATTGATCTGTTATGCTTGGAAAACTACCATAGAATAATGGTTTTTTAGGCCAAGATGGGTTGTCATATATTTCTTTGGCATGTTCCTCAAAATCTGCATCAAAAAACAATGTATGATGCTCTACATTTTTTAATTTTTTATCGAAACCAATATAAAAAAGTAGTGAAGATGGGGCAAAAGTCCTTTTATCCCAATAATTTTCTGAATACTGTCTATGAGACTTTTCTAACAAACTTTCTGTATGATGATAATCTGCTCCGCTTAATACAATATCTGCCTCCAAAATTTCATTATCTACAGTAACACCTGTAGCGGTGCCATTAACAACTTCAATGCTAGTTACATTTTGATTTGTTTTGATTTCAACACCTAAGCTAACTGCTAAACTTGTCATGGCTTTAACCACTTCATACATTCCCCCTTTTGGATGCCATGTGCCTAAACCAAAATCAGCATAATTCATGAAATTGTAGAAAGATGGTGTATCACTAGGCTTTGCCCCTAGAAATAATACCGGAAATTCGAGAATCTGAATTAACTTTTTGTTTTTAATTTTTTTCCTGATCTGTTTAGATATGCTTGTAAAAAATTGATGGGCCCTTTTTGCTGTTATTGGTGTTATCAATTCAAAAATTGAATTGCCTGGTTTATACACGAGGTCTTTAATAGCAACTTCGTAGTTAAACCTAGCACTTTTAATAAATTCTTTGAGGTGCTTTGAACTTCCTGTTTCTGTCTTTTCGAAGAGATCACAAATATCAGACAGGTTATCAGGAACCAAAATTGATTCTAATTCATCGAAATATACTTGGTAGGCAGGACTTAATTTATCTAATGTATAGTAATCAGAAGGTTTCTTCTTAAAATCGCCAAAAAACCTTTCAAATACGTCAGGCATCCAATACCATGTTGGCCCAATATCGAATTTAAATCCGTCTTTTTTAAAGACCCTAGCGCGACCCCCAACAGTATTATTTTTTTCAAGAATAGTTACCTTATGACCTGACTGTGCCAGATAGCATGAAGCCGCCAAAGAAGAGAAACCTGAACCAATTATGAGAACTTTTTTATTCATTTTGTTCAACAAATATAGTGATTAATCAAACAAAATTAAAATAAAACAAAAATTTATAATATCTTTAACAATTCAGGTATTGATGAAAACATTGAAATCTGATCAAAACCATTCTTACTTTCATACTCAACAGCCTTTCTTCCAAGAAAGGAAAATTGATTATTTGTTCCTTTTAACAATTTAGTATGAACATCTCTCAAATAACTATCTATATCCTCTTCATTAGGTTGAATAGTAAAATACGAAATAAAATGTATTTTATTAAATAACAATTTTAAGTCTTTTACATTTTCTAATCCAATATTCTGGCCAAGATAAACTGTATGGTAGTTTCGAAGAGATAATTCATAATTTAAGAACAACAAGCCCAATTCATGCATTTCATTCAATGGTAAATACAAAACAAAAACCTTGTCGGCTTCATGTAAATTAGCAGATTGATTCCTTTCAATATTTGATTGTACTTTTTGAATAATTAAATTTGAGACAAAGTGCTCATGAACAGGTTTTAAAGACTTGGTTTGCCATAAAAAACCAATATGATCCAATAAAGGAATGAAAACTTCTAAAAAGATTTCCCTGAAAGATTTATATGCTAATAACTTATTGTAAGTATCATTAAATAAACCTACATCAAAATTAACCATTGCTACTTTAAAGGAATTAAGAGCTCCTTCTTCCATGGCTTTGTCCGAAACAAGCTCTTTGGCTTTTAACAGTAATGTGGGTTCCGAAAATTCAGCAATTTTAGATATTTTATAACCATGATTATATAACAAATTTATATTCAATAGTTTTAAAAAATTATCTGTATCATAATATCTTATATTCGTATCGGTTCTTTTTGGTTTTAATAAACCATATCTTTTTTCCCAGATTCTTATAGTATGAGATTTGATACCTGTAAAATTTTCAAGATCTTTAATTGAAAATTGTGTTTTAATAGTGTTTAACATCGAGAAGTATTAATTCAACAAATATAATACATTTTTATATAAAATAAAATTTACATGTTTATTTTTTGCACTAAATTGTACATCTTTTGTAACAATTATCCATTTAACAATACTTATCCATTGAAATCAACCAAACTGTGACTAAAGAACTAGAGCAAAAATTTGTAACAGATCTAGAGCAGCATCAAAATATAGTTCACAAGGTGTGTAGGATATACACCAATAATCAAGATGCTCATAATGACCTGTTCCAGGAAATTACTATACAACTATGGAAAGCATACCCCAAATTTAGAGGTGAAGCTAAGTTTAGTACATGGATGTATAGAGTTGCTTTAAATACGGCCATAACCCTTTATAGAAAATCAAAAAGATCAATCCAAACTCAAGATTTTGATTCAGTATTGTATAGGATACAATCCAATGATTATGACGATACAGAAGAACAACAATTAAAGTTTCTGTATAAGGCGGTGCATCAATTATCTGATATAGAAAAGGCACTTGTTTTTTTGTATTTAGAAGACAAAAATTATAAAGAAATTTCAGAAACGATGGGGATTACCGAAGTGAATGCCAGAGTGAAAATGAATAGAGTAAAAAACAAATTAAAAAAATTAGTAAATCCGTAAAACTATGGATCAATTAGAAATATTAAAAAAGGATTGGAAGAAACAAGAAGGTACGCTTCCTAAATTATCTAAGGCAGAACTTACGAAGCTTATTTATAAAAAGTCATCTTCAGTAGTAAAATGGATATTTATCATAAGTATTTTGGAATTTGTAGTACCTTATTTAATCATATTAATTACCGGCAATGAATCATCAGAAAAGATGTATGAAGAATTGGGACTGTCAAACTTTATGACAAAATTTTATATCGTGTCTTATGTGATCATCTTTGGTTTTATTCTTATGTTTTATAAGAATTATCGAATGATTTCGGCCAATGCCAATCCTAAAGTTTTAATGCAAAACATTATAAAAACAAGAAAAACTGTTAAATATTATATCTGGTTCAATCTGGTAGCTATGGCCATTATTTCAGTAGTAGTACTTAATAAAGTCTTTATTTCGAATGAATTTTTAGAAAAAATTCCCGAAGGCACTAATATGATCTTTGTTTGGCTAATATCTATGTTATTAGTTTTAGTGTTAGTAGTCCTTCTTTGGCTTTTTTATAGACTGATTTATGGAATACTATTAAATAAGCTGAAAGTAAATTATAACGAATTAGTGAGCAACGAAATTAACGAATTATAGAATATCTAAACTGCCTTTACCTTCTCTTATAATTTCTATTTCATCTTTAGAGAGGTCAATAACGGTTGACGGTTGATTACCTCCGTAACCTCCATCTATTACCATATCAACTATATTTTGCCACTTTTCAAAAATCAACTCGGGGTCTGTGGTATATTCTATAACATCGTCATCATCTCTAATACTAGTTGAAACGATTGGGTTACCCAATTGCTTCACTATTTCCCGAATAATATTGTTGTCTGGAATTCTAATCCCAACCGTTTTTTTATTTTTAAAAGCTCTGGGCAGATTGTTATTACCAGGTAAGATAAAAGTATAAGCTCCTGGTAAAGCTCTTTTTAACACCTTATAAGTAGGGGTATCTATTTGTTTTACATAATCTGATAAATGACTTAAATCATTACAAATAAATGATAGATTAGCTTTGGCTAGTTTAATATTTTTGATTCGAGCAATTTTTTCCAGCGCTTTTGCATTTGTAATATCACAACCTAAACCATAAATGGTATCAGTAGGATATATAATCAACCCTCCTTTTTTGAGCAAAGACACTACTTTGTCTATCTCTTTAGGGTTTGGATTTTCATTATATATCTTTATAAATTTCGCCATTTTATGAATTCTGTAGAAAATAGGAAGCTATATAAATTTACTTAACATCGTCTTTATTTAATATGACTACAAATATAATTCAATTATAGCCCTAAATATAAAATGTTTTATATGCAAAAAATCAATAAGGAAAATGTTATAGATCTAGATATTATAGGGCTAGTCGTATTTGACCAACCCTTCTAGTAAAAACAGTTAAGGTCAACCGATTATGACATTATTAGCACCTAATAGCAAGATTTTATTAATCATTTCAATAAGGTTAAGCTTTATTTTCAATAAGCCTAAATCCTTCTCCATGAATATTGACAATTTCAACATTTGCATCTTCTTTTAAATACTTACGAAGCTTAGCTATATATACATCCATACTTCTAGAAGTAAAATAGTTATCATCCCTCCAGATTTTTGTGAGCGCCAGCTCCCTAGGCATTAAATCATTTAAATGCAATACCAACATTTTTAGTAATTTATTTTCTTTAGGTGATAACTTACGTGGCTCACGTCCATCAAAAGATAAATGTCTTAACTTAGAATTTAAATGAAATTTCCCGACTTGAAATTCATGCTGCTCATCATCAGCACTAACATCAATTTCTTTACGTTGTAAAATTGCTTTGATCTTATAAAGAAGTACCTCTGAATCAAAAGGTTTATTTAGATAATCATCAGCACCAACTTCATAACCTTTCAAAACATCCTCTTTCATGGTTTTTGCCGTTAAGAATATAATTGGTATTTCTTTATTAGTAGTTCTGATATCTTTGGCCAATGAAAAACCATCTTTTCTTGGCATCATTACATCTAAAATACAGATATCAAAATCGTCGTTTTTAAACATAATTAAACCCTCCAACCCATCTTTGGCCAGAGAAACGGAATAATCATTCAACATTAAATAATCTTTTAATACTGTTCCAAAATTTGGATCATCTTCTACTAATAATATTTTTTTGTTTGCCATAATTTTAAAATTAAATTAAAGGTAATTTTATGGTAAATGTGCTTCCTTTACCCTTTTCACTTTCAACATAGACACTTCCGTGGTCATGTTCTACTATTTTTTTTACATACGATAAACCCAAACCATGACCTTTTACGTTATGTATATTTCCTTTTTGTTCCCTATAAAACTTATCAAAAATATGTTTCTGTATATTTTTACTCATACCAATTCCCTGATCTGATATTTTTAGAACAATATTGTTCCCTGCATTTTCTGTATATATATCAATCTTAGGAGAATCTTCTGAATATTTAATAGCATTATCTAATATATTCACAATTACATTCGTAAAATGGAATTTGCTCACCATAACTTCACTTTGCGACGCCTCAAAATTTTCATTAATATAACCTCCTTTATCATTAACAATCAATTCTACATGTGTTAAAGCGTCAGTAATCACTTCATGTAAATCAGCAACTGAGCTTGTTAGATCTAACTGATTTTTTTCCAATTTTGATATTCTCAATACATTTTCAACCTGGCCATGCATTCGTTTATTTTCTTGTCTAATCATTTCAGTATAACGCATTACCTTCTCTTGATCGTTAATGATCTTCGGATTTTTAATAGCGTCTAATGCCAAATTAATAGTAGCTATCGGCGTTTTAAATTCATGCGTCATATTATTTATAAAATCCGTCTTGATTTCTGATATTTGTTTTTGCCTCAGTAATTGATAAATTGCACTTGCAAAGGCCAAAATAATTATTAAAATAAAAATAGCAGCTAGCACTAAAATATTAGAAATACTTGCTAAAATATATCCTTTCTTTTCAGGGAAACTTACAAATAACTGGTAGTCACTAATACCTGTATCATCAGCAAATAAAGGAACCTGATAACTTTTACCTATTTCTTTTTTAAATTTTTCGGATTTAACTTTTGTTGCCAAACCGTCACCATAAATCCCAAATTCAAAATCAGTATCAACGCCTCTTTCTCTTAATTCGTTGATAAGGTTTATATAAATTTCATTTAAACTTACCCTATTATAAATGGGTTGACGCGGCGCTATTTCTTTAAAAAAGTTCTCATATTGAGTCTTCTCCATTTTACTTAATTTACCTATCTGATAAATTCTTTCCTCAGGAGTTACTTCGCTATAATCAGTATCAATAGTAGCTATCTTACTGATTTCCTTCTGCTTTTCACTAAAATAGGTTTTAAATGTCAAAGAGTCGTTCCCAAATAAAGGGATACCTGACTTAAAATCGTTTTCTAAAATACTTTGTCTAAAAGAAAAGACTTCCTTATTAATGGTGTCAATTTTCTGAAAATAAAAATCTTTAACTACAGATTCAGAAGACTGCCTAGCACTATCAATTATAATTGAACCATATTTTTGATAATAATCATCAATCTCCCTTCTTTGAATATTATCCGAAACCTTTGCTAATGCAAATTTCACATCATTTGTAAACTGTTTTTCACGTATCTCAATTGTATTGTTGATCCAATAAATTTGAACCAAAATTATACCAATTAAGGCAACACTCATTAACGCAATTAAGAGTATAAAAACCCGTTTACTCATTTAAACAAATTTAATTTAACTTATTAGATATTCTAAGTGATTTAACTAATATTAACTAAAATCGTCATTTTTTAACAATATTTTAAGAGTTGTTCTTAGAAATTGCAATTTTTAGTAGTTTTTTGTGAATTTGACCAACTTGCTTTTTAGTATCAGCAAGATCGATATTATGAATGACAAAATCTGATAGGCCTATTTTTTTAACGTCATCCCATTGATTTTTCATTCTTGATAAAATATCATTTTTAGAGTTTGAATCTCTTTTAAGAATTCTTTCTATTCTTACTTCAATTGAGGACGTAACAATTATAATATAATCAAATATTGAAGAGGTAGTGTTTTCAAATAAAATGGCATTTTCTTGAATTATATAATTCGATTTTTGTTTTTTTATCCATTTAGCAAAATGGTTAGCTACTGCAGGATGAACAATACCATTTATAATGTTCAATTTATTTGTGTCATTAAAAACAATAGACGCTAAATATTTTCGATTCAATTCGCCATTTTGATATGTCTTTTCACCAAATTCAAGAATCAACTTATTTTTAATATCAGCAGATGAATTCATTAATTTTTTTGCTTCATAATCAGCAAAATAAACCGGTACGCCCAATTCAATAAAATAATTAGCCACGGTGGTTTTACCACTTCCTATTCCGCCGGTAAGGCCAACTTTAATCATTTTTTAATAAGATATTCTATTTGGTGAGGTACAATCTTAATCTCGGTAACC
>CAZJCZ010000070.1:0-1588 GCA_964544575.1 uncultured Flavobacteriaceae bacterium
GATACATCTACTTTTGCACCGCTAAATACAAAATTAATTAAGGATGAACGGAATATATTAAAAGAAGATAGTAATAGTAGAAAGTTTAACTACTAATATTGATATGTAAATGAGTTTACATATTTAAAAAAAGAAAAAACAATAGAACCAGTTCAATTATAGAAAATGATAAAGAGGAATTGGTATTTTAAAATAAATAAAAAAAGTAATTATGAAATCAATAAAAAGCAAGAAAACAATGTTGTCCAGTTTTGTACTGACTAACATTACAAAACGCGGAAATTGGAATACGAAAAGAAGATATTCCTTTTAACAGCATTTAACTCAATAAAGCTATTACTTCATGATAACAGAAGTAAAAAACGATTTTACAACTACCAGGTAGGAATTTAAATCGGAAATTAAAATTATCAGATCCTCATGTCATTGACATGAGGATTTTTTTATTATAGGTAATAAATTAAAAATAATAATGGTATGAGTATTCCAAGTGCTGTATAGATGCCACCAATGCCTTTAATTCCTTTTTTTCCTTTTACCATAAAGAATGATGTTATTGCAAATAGAATTAAAGAAGCAGAAAATGCGTCAGAAAACCAGGTCCAAATTCTATTAGGATTGTAATGTAAGAAATTCACCTCGTAAAAAACCGGGCGCCTTTTTAAATATTCTGCCATTCCGTTTCCATTAGCGACATTGACCATTATAGAAGAACCGCCCTTTAAAAATATTTTAATATTATTTGAATTTGGATAATAGTGCTTTTTATAATTTTTTCGATTATCAATTTCATCTAATAGGAGCAGAATATTGTTTTTTATTGAGGATGATTTTTCTAAATCTATGGAAGTCGTAAAATTATTAACTTCTACTGAATAATTAGGGTTCCAGTCGCTCATATGATTTAGAGCAATTCCAGATATCCCATAAATAATGGTAGTGCCAATAAAAAAATAGCCAATATCTCTATGAAGTATTCTACTCCATTTTCGCAATTGTTTCATAAACCTTTTTATTCAACTTCAATATGCGATACATATTTCAAAGAGTATGATGAAAGATAGTCTTTATTTTCTGCTTTCATTTGATCTCTATATTGTTTAATATGTTTCTTCTTTGTTTCAAATTGATCGTCGTTTGTAGCACCCTCGGAATGGCTTTTAATATTATCGTCTTCCATTTGAAGGCAATAAGATTCATCAATTCGTTCTTCAAGAACAACCCCTGTCAATGAAATTTCACTACCAGTAAGTGTATCATCAAATCTTGTATCAGATGTAATATGAACACTGCCATCGTCTGTTACTACTAATAATTTTTTCCCACTATGTTTGCAAACATGGTCCACGATACCTTGAATTTTGACTTCCTTGTTGATAAAGTCACCAGCCTTCGTATCAAATTCTCCCATGGCTAAAATCGGAGTTTCGATGGCAGATTCAGATTGTTTTTGAGAATCTTCTATTTTTTTTGTTTCTGTCTTGCAAGCAATGATTGAAAATGCAAGTGCTAAAATCATCATTAATTTTTTCATCTCTTTTATTTTAGTTTTACTTTTTTTAAGTTACCGCTAATTTAATAGTGTTAC
>CAZJCZ010000070.1:1688-3222 GCA_964544575.1 uncultured Flavobacteriaceae bacterium
TCGCTTACAGCCAAAGAGGTAATTGCTGCAATAAAAAAAGGCATATCAGAATTTGAACCTTCATTTATTGTTAACCATGTAATTGCTTCAGACGGTGGAGATGGGTTTATAGATGCTATTCAAGAAAATAATACCATTGAATTGATCAATGTAGAATCTGTAGATCCGTTAGGACGGAAACTACATACGATTTATGGCTTAGACAGTAAAAATAATACTGCCTATATTGAATTGGCAAACGCTTCTGGATTATCGTTATTAACATCTAAAGAAAAAAATGTATTAAAAACGTCAACGTACGGTACGGGCTTACAGATAAAACATGCTTTAACAAAAGGCGTAAAAAAAATATTTATAGGCTTGGGTGGAAGCGCCACAAATGATGGTGGCATTGGTATTTCCGTAGCACTTGGTTACAAGTTTTTGGACAATAATAATATTGAATTGAAACCAATTGGAGAAAATTTACAATTTATTTCATCTATTATTACACCATCAAAAAAATTAATCGATCAAGTAAAATTTTACGCAGTTAATGATGTGCAAAACCCCTTGTTTGGAGAAAACGGAGCTGCACATGTTTATGGTAAACAAAAAGGCGGGAACAATCATGAAATAGATATATTAGATAAAGGCTTACAGAATTTACACAAGGTAGTAAATGAATGCTTAGGGTTAAACATGGCGACAGTCCCAGGAACTGGCGCAGCAGGAGGTTCAGCTTATGGTTTGAAAGTATTTTTTAATGCTGATTTTATTGAAGGCGCAAAATTTATTTTAGAACAAAATCGAGAAATCGAATATTTAAAAAATGGAGAAATTGATCTTATAATAACGGGAGAAGGAATGATAGATGATCAAACCTTCCATGGAAAACTTGTTAATGGCGTTGCTAATATTGGAAAAAAATATAATGTGCCGGTGATAGCTATTTGTGGTAAAAAGCAATTGTTAGAAAGAGATAATAAAAGTCTTAATTTAGTTGATATTATCGAAATTGCTGATCAGTCAAAATCTTTAGAATATAATATGAGAAACGCTGCTTCATTAATTCAAGAAGCTGTTTTTAATTATTTCAAAACAAATTATTAATATTTATAACCTTACAACTTTTTCAAATGGAAATAATTATTATTTTGTTTATTGCATTAATTCTAATCATTATTGCAACTGTCAAATTTAAAGTACATCCTGTTTTTTCATTAATAATTGCTTCTATTGCTGTAGGTTTTTTATTCGGTTTTGACTCAAAACTTATTGTAAAGTCTATTTCTGAAGGGTTTGGAAAAACATTATCTAGTATTGGATTAATTATTGCGTTTGGGACAACTATTGGTATTTTTTTAGAGAATAATGGAGGGACTAAAGTTATAGCTGAAAAAATATTGAATAGTATTCCTGTTAAAAGATCACCCTTGGCAATGAACATTATAGGATTTATTATTTCTATACCGGTTTTTTGTGATTCTGGATTTGTAATATTATCTTCTTTAAATAAAGCGTTGAATAAAAAAACGGGCATACCATTGGCGGT
>CAZJCZ010000070.1:3322-11433 GCA_964544575.1 uncultured Flavobacteriaceae bacterium
GGATTTATTTTTGAATTATTAATTTTTATAGGACAACCAATTATAGCTTTGCTAATTGGTGTTTTATTAGTATTTATTTCTTCCATGAAAGTTAAGTCATCAATAAAGAATGACTGGGTTCTTACATCTCTAAAGGAATCAGGGAGTATTATTTTAGTAACTGGAGCCGGAGGTGCTTTTGGCAATGTTTTGAGGGCATCAGATCTAGGAAGTGTTATTGAACCTGGCAGTTCTTTTATTGGGAGTGGTTTACTGATTGCTTTTGTTCTTTCGGCAGTTTTAAAAACCGCACAAGGATCTTCTACGGTTGCCATCATAACAAGTGCCGCAATAATTACTCCTTTATTAGCAAGTTTTGGTTTGGAAACGGAGTTAGAAAAAGCGCTATCAGTATTGGCTATTGGGGCAGGGGCAATGACCGTATCTCATATTAATGATAGTTATTTTTGGGTAGTGAGTCAATTTTCCAATCTAAATGTGAACATGGCCTTGAAAAGTCATACGGTTGCAACTTTATTCCAAGGAATTGTCGGGATTTTGATTGTATTACTAATTCAAATGTTATTTACATAATTCAATATTATGTAAATCAATTTGTAATAAAGAAGTGAAAATTTTCTAATCAACAACTAAATGATTAAGTACTGAAATGTCTTAAGGCTTATGCCAGTTTCAAATTTGTAACCACTTTTAAATAAGGCATACTCTAAGGCACTCAAGGTTGCTATTAAATCCCTTGAGGAGACTGATCCCATATGGCCTACTCTAAAATAATCACCTTTTATTTCAGAAAGTAAACCTCCGGCAAGAATAATATCAAAGTCTGAAATATCTTTCAATAAAATTTTACCATTCACTCCTTTAGGATAGTAAATGGCTGTTAGTGTATTGGCTGCTATATTTCCATTCACTGGTAATATTTTTAACCCAAGAGCAGAAATTGCTAATCGAAAAGAAGATGCCAGTTTTTGATGTCGTTCTATTCTGACTTGAATACCTTCATTATTAATAATTTTTAAACTAGACTCTAAGGCAACAATTAAATTGACGGCTGGAGTCCCGAAATAAGAAGGTTTTCTGTCTTGGTAAGCCTTCATGATAGGCAGCCAATTTGCCCAATCGGCATAATAGTTTGAAACAGGAGTTTTTCTACTTTTCCATGTTTGAATTGCTTTTTTCGAGGCTACAAGCAAGGCGAGACCTGGGGGTACACCAATAGCTTTTTGTGACGCCGTAAGGACAATATCTAATCCCCATTCTTCTTGTTGAATTTCTTCTCCAGCAACAGAACATACTCCATCTAAGATACTTAACACATTATATTTTTTGGCTAATTCAGCAATTGGTTTTGGATTTACTAAAATACCGGTAGATGTATCGACATGAGTAATGGTCAATAATTTATATGGCTTTTTTTTAAGTTCTTTTTCAATATCTTCAAGATGAACGATTTCTCCAATTGGAGCTTTTAACAGCGTTACATTAGCTCCATAACGTTCAAGAATATTTTTAAATCGTTCTCCAAAATAGCCAGTGGATATAACAAGTGCATTTTCTCCTGATTCAATCAGGTTTGCAGCGGCCATTTCCATAGCAAATGTTCCACTCCCTGAAACTACAAATGGTTGACCTTCCGGAGCCATCCATACTTTTTTCATAAGGTCCAGTGTATTGCCAAATATTTCGATAAAATTAGGAGCAACATGGCTTGTAGTTATCGCACTCATAGACCTTAAAACCTCAGGTTCAAATTCTATGGGGCCAGGAATCATTAATAGTTTTCTACCTTTCATTTATAAGTAACTTTAAAATAGTAAATAAAAAAATTGAAGAGCATTGCATTATACTGCCGAATAATTGAAGCGCAAATTTACGATTGTTTTCTATTAAATAATTCAAAAGAATTACATAATATTTTAAACGCCAATAAGGTCTCCGGCACCTTTAGTTGGTAAATTTGATTGTCCCATAAGGAAAAGATCAACCTCTCTGGCCGCTTCTCTTCCTTCAGAAATGGCCCAAACAATTAGAGATTGCCCTCTACGCATATCTCCAGCTGCAAAAATATGAGGTACATTGGTTTGGTAATTTGTTGCCTGATAATTAGTCCTTGAATCAAGTTCTAACCCTAATTGATTACTTAGAGAATCTTCAGGTCCAGTAAAACCAAGTGCTAATAAAGCTAAATCACATGGCCATGTTTTTTCAGAATTTGGTTTTTCAACCAATTGAGGTCTTTCACCAGGATTAATTAACCATTCAACCTCAACCGTTTTTAAGGCTGTCAATTCACCTTTATCATTTGTAATAAATTCTTTCGTATTGATCAACCAATTTCTTTCACACCCTTCTTCATGTGATGAGCTTGATTTTAGTTGCAATGGCCAAAATGGCCAAGGCGTACTTTCACTTCGTCCAATAGGTGGTTTTGGCATAATTTCAAAATTTGTAACAGATTTTGCGCCATGACGATTTGATGTTCCAACACAATCTGAACCTGTATCGCCACCCCCAATTACAATTACATGTTTACCTTTAGCATTAATAATTTCTCCTTCAACTGGTTTATTGAATAGATGTTTTGTTTGTTGTGTTAAAAATTTCATCGCTTGAACCACCCCTTTACTTTCTATTCCCTTAACAGGTAGGCTTCGGCTAACCGTTGCGCCTCCGCATAATACGACAGCATCAAAGTCATCTAATTTTGAAATATCGTAATTCTCACCAACATTAATATTGGTTTTGAAAATAATACCTTCATCTTTAAGAATCCGGATTCTTCTATCTATAATTTCTTTTTCTAGTTTGAAATTTGGGATACCATATCGCAATAATCCGCCAATAGCGTCATCTCTTTCGAAAACAGTTACTGTGTGATCGGCACGGTTTAATTGTTGAGCTGCAGCTAATCCGGCAGGGCCGGAACCAATAATGGCAACAGTTTTTCCAGTTCTCACTTTTGGAGGTTCGGGAACGATCCATCCTTCTTCAAACCCTCTTTCTACAATTCTTTTCTCAATATTTTCAATAGAAACTGGGTCGTCTATTATACCGAGTACACAGGCTTTTTCGCATGGAGCAGGGCACAATCTACCCGTAAATTCGGGGAAGTTATTTGTCGAATGTAAAATTTTCAAGGCTTTTTTCCATTCCCCTTTATGAACCATGTCATTAAAATCAGGAATAAAATTGCCTAATGGACAACCGCTATGGCAAAAGGGAATCCCACAGTCCATACATCTTGAACCTTGTTTCTTTAATTCTTCTTCCTTTAACGGAATTGTAAATTCTTTATAATTGGTTACACGATCTTTAACAGCTATGTTGTGTTCATCTTGTCTATTGTATTCTTTGAAACCACCTATTTTTCCCATCCTTATGCTGTTAATTGTTCAACTTTAGTTTCATTAGCAATTCTTTCCAAAGCTTTCTTATAGTCAGTTGGGAATACTTTGATAAAATGTTTAATACTTGTATCCCAATCATCTAAGAGTTTAGTAGCCAGTGTACTTTCTGTAAATTTTTGATGGCTTTCAATAAGCTGTTTTAGATCATTATGATCGGTTTCAGTCAATGGGTCTAGATCAACCATTTCCGTATTACATAAGCCTTTACTGAATTTATTATCCTTATCATACACATAGGCAATACCTCCACTCATACCGGCAGCAAAATTTCTACCTGTTTTACCTAATACGACAACTGTACCACCTGTCATATATTCACAACCATGATCGCCTACACCTTCTACTACTGCTTTAATGCCTGAGTTTCTTACGGCAAACCGTTCGCCAGCCATACCATTTATATAAGCTTCTCCCTTAATTGCTCCGTAAAAACAAACGTTCCCGGCAATAATATTTTCTTCGGCAATAAAATCTGCTGCTCTTGGTTTTTTAATTATAATTTTTGCTCCAGACAATCCTTTACCGAGATAATCATTGGTTTCACCTTCTACGATCATAGTTAAACCTTTAGTAGCAAATGCACCAAAGCTTTGGCCAGCCGAACCTTTAAAATTGAGGTTTATTGTATTTTCAGGTAGTCCTTCTTCACCGTGTAATTTTGAGATTTCATTACTAGTAATAGCTCCAACCGCTCTATCAGTATTTTGTATTTTATAATTTAATGATGTTGTAATTTTATTTTTAATGGCTGCTTTTGCATCGCGAATTATTTTTAGATCCAACACATTTTCTAAATTATGATTTTGTTTTTCGCTATTGGAAAGAATTGTGTGACCTTCCATTTGGGGTTGATGCAATATTGCCGAAAGATCAATGCTTTTGGCTTTATAATGATCTATGGCGGAAATTGGGTTAATTTTTTTAGTTTGCCCAACCATTTCTTTAATAGTTCTAAATCCTAACTGGGCCATGATCTCCCTTAATTCTTCAGCAACAAAATACATGAAATTGATCACGTGTTCAGGAGTTCCCTTAAAGTTTTTACGAAGTTCTGGATCTTGCGTTGCGATGCCTACTGGACATGTATTTAAATGACATGCTCTCATCATGATGCAACCTGAAGCCACCAATGGTGCAGTGGCAAATCCGAACTCCTCAGCGCCCAATAAGCATGCTATTGCTACATCTCTTCCTGTTTTTAATTGGCCATCACATTCTAATACAACTCTACCTCTTAAATTGTTAAGCACTAAGGTTTGTTGTGCTTCTGCTATACCCAGTTCCCATGGTAGTCCGGCATGTTTTAAAGAAGTTAAAGGCGAAGCTCCCGTACCACCATCAAACCCTGAGATCAAAATCACATCTGCTTTCGCTTTAGTAACACCTGCTGCAATAGTGCCCACTCCAACTTTTGAAACCAGTTTCACATTGATCCTAGCCTCTCTGTTGGCATTTTTTAGATCGAAAATTAATTGAGCCAAATCTTCAATGGAATAAATATCATGATGCGGCGGCGGCGATATTAAACCCACATAAGGAGTTGAGTTTCTTACTTCTGCTATCCAAGGCAACACTTTTTCACCAGGTAGTTGACCCCCTTCGCCAGGTTTTGCACCCTGAGCCATTTTTATTTGAATTTCCTGGGCATTCGTTAAATAGTTACTTGTAACGCCGAATCTTCCCGAAGCAACCTGTTTAATGGCACTATTCTTCCAATCTCCGTTCGATAACTTTTTAAATCTATTTTTATCTTCTCCACCTTCACCTGAATTGCTTTTACCACCAATTCTGTTCATTGCAATGGCTAAATTCTCATGAGCTTCCTGGCTAATTGAACCGTATGACATGGCACCTGTTTTAAAACGCTTTACAATTTCTGTCCAGGGCTCAACATCATCAATGGATATAGGGTCTAAATTGTCAAATTCAAACAATCCTCTTAAGGTCATTAAGTTTTTGCTTTGTTCATTTACCGCATCTGCATATACTTTATAACTTTGTTTACTTTTATTTCTAACCGCTTGCTGCAATTTAGAAACAGTTGTGGGATTGAACATATGTTTTTCACCGGTTCTACGCCATCTATATTCACCTCCAATATTTAATTCTAAGTCATCTTCGATATGAATTTTAGGAAATGCATAATTGTAGCGTTTGGCAATGTCTTTTTCTAAAACATACAAACCAATACCTCCAATTCGGGAAGGTGTATATGGAAAATACGTATCGGTAAACCCTTTTTTCAACCCTAAAATTTCAAAAATTTGGGAGGCTCTATATGAATGCAATGTAGAGATCCCAATTTTATTCATGATCTTTAATATCCCCTTACCAATTGCCTTATTAAAATTTTGAACAGCAGTTTCTGAATCAATACCCGAAATTACCTTTTCTTTTACCTGAGCTCTAATAATTTCGTTTACCATATACGGATTTATGGCGCTTGCACCATACCCGAACAAAGTTGCAAAATGATGCGGCTCTCTTGGCTCAGCAGTTTCTAATACAATACCGAATTTTGAGCGCTTCCCTAATCTATTTAATGAATGATGGAGATATGAACACGCTAAAAGGGCCGGGATAGGAGATTCTTTTTTACTGACACCTCTATCCGAAAGAATAATAATATTGGCCCCTGCACTAACGGCTTTTTCTGTTTGAACAAGAATATTGTTTAAAGCCGTTTCAAGACCATTCATCCCTTGATCACATGGATATAAAATTGGAACTAGAGCGGATTTAAAATCAGGGTGATCAATATTTTTAATTTTATCCAGATCATTATTAGATATTACAGGATTTTGTATTCGTAATTTTTTTGCTTGTTCTGGAACAACATCAAATATATTTCTATCCCCCCCAATAGCTAAGCTTATATCTGTGATGATCTCTTCACGAATTCCATCTAAGGGTGGGTTTGTAACCTGTGCGAAGAGTTGTTTAAAATAGTTATACAAAAGTTGAGGCTTGTCTGACAAAACAGCTAAAGGAGTATCAGTTCCCATTGAACCAATAGCTTCTTTTCCTTGAACTGCCATAGGAGTTATAATAGTCGAAATGTCTTCAGACGTATAACCAAACATGCGTAATCTGGTTTTGTAATTTGTAGTTTCAATAGGGCATTTGTTGTTGGTATAAGGAACTTTTGCTAATGGCAACGTGTATTTCGAAACCCATTCTCCATAAGGATTTTGATTGACTATTTTATTTTTGATCTCTTCGTCTTCAATGATACGTCCTTCATTCATATCTACTAAAAACATTTTACCTGGTTCTAACCGACCATGTTTAACAACGTTTTCAGGTTTAATATCCATCACACCAATTTCAGAGGACATGACCACATAACCATCTTTGGTAACCGTATATCTTGAGGGTCTTAAACCGTTACGATCTAATAATGCTCCAATATAATTTCCATCAGTAAATGGCACAGAAGCCGGACCATCCCAAGGCTCCATGATACATGAATTATATTCATAAAAAGCCTTTTTATCTTCACTCATTGTTTGGTGTTTTTCCCAGGCTTCGGGCACCATCATCATCATCACTTCAGGTAAAGAACGACCTGTCATTAGTAATAGTTCAACAACCATATCCATGGAAGCTGAATCAGATTTTCCTTCACTAACAATTGGGAATAGTTTCTTAATATCATCACCAAATAAGTCACTTTTCATCAGCTCTTCCCGAGCTCTCATTCTGCTCACATTTCCTCTAAGTGTATTGATCTCACCATTATGACACATGTATCGGAAGGGTTGAGCCAGATCCCATGAAGGAAATGTATTTGTAGAAAACCTTTGGTGTACTAACGCTAAACGTGTTACTAAGTCGGTCTCTTTTAAATCAGTATAATATCTACGAATGTCCTCAGGAATCAATAATCCTTTATAAATAATTGTAGTAGTAGAAAAGCTTGGCAAATAAAAATAATTACGTTCAGCTATTCTTGATTTTATAATGTTATGTTCTGTTATTTTTTTGGCGGCAAATAGTTTTGCATTAAACTGTATGTCTGTAAGGTCTAAATTATTTTTACCTACAAATAACTGTTTTACCTTGGGCTCGGTTTTAGCAGCAATTTTACCGAGATTAGAATGATCAACCGGTACATTTCTCCATCCAATAATATTTAAACCTTGTTTTATTATTTGCTCTTCAAAAATTGAAATACAATAAGTAGATTGATTATGACTTTTAGGTAAAAAAACCATCCCAACTGCATATTCTCTAGGTTTAGGTAAGCTAAAATCGCAAACCCTTGAGAAAAATTCGTGTGGAATGTCAATTAAAATTCCAGCCCCATCACCGGTACGACCATCAGAACTTACAGCACCTCTGTGCTCTAATTTTACTAAGATCTCAAGAGCGTTATGAATAATTTCGTGTGATTTTTCCCCATTAAGGTTACAGATAAATCCAGCTCCACAATTGTCTCTTTCAAACTCCGGTAAATATAAACCCTGCTGCTCCATATTATTCAATAATTTTCACAAAAATAGGTAAAAACATAAATATAATTAAAGGCAAGAAACGATAAGATGTAAAAAATGCATTGATATTAAAATATCAATGCATTTATTCTAAATTATTTAAAATATAGCAGGTGAAATTGTGAATTTAAGATTTTATCTGCTTAATTCATATCGCTTAATGCTCATTCATTCTGAAATCAGGATAAGCATCCATACCGTGTTCATA
>CAZJCZ010000071.1:0-2680 GCA_964544575.1 uncultured Flavobacteriaceae bacterium
TGATAGCTGTACTCTTTTCGAGTATAGGTATCTGTTGATTCGTCGTTTTCAACTTTCTTTTCTGAAGAAATAGTTAGAACATCATTTTCAAAATCAATCTGAAAATCTTCTTTATTCATTCCTGGGACTGCTACTTCAACTTTATATTCGTTATCGTTTTCCAGAATATTTATAGCAGGCAAAGTATTATTTGTTTCAGAAAAATTTGTCAATGGCCAGCCACTGATAAACTCATCGAACACATTTGGTAATACAGGTATTCCTGTTCTTTTTTTTACTAACATAATATTATAATTTTAAGATTATACTTCTATTTTTAATTGGTACAGCAAATAGAATACCATCGACAAAATCAAGACATTTTTTCAGGTTAAATTAGATGTTTATGACACTTTGTCTGTTGAATGTCAGGTAT
Source organism: uncultured Flavobacteriaceae bacterium (assembly GCA_964544575.1). Classification (GTDB taxonomy): domain Bacteria; phylum Bacteroidota; class Bacteroidia; order Flavobacteriales; family Flavobacteriaceae; genus Aureibaculum. Next base: position 416 of record CAZJCZ010000071.1, read on the forward strand.
ATAACTAAAAAAAGCTTCATGAATACTCATGAAGCTTTTTTACAATATATGATTTAAAATTTAGTTATTCCTAAAAACCAATTCGTCATCAAAGGCATCTAATAAAATGGAACTTTCTGATGTGATTTTTCCACCAAGAATTTCTTTAGACAATTCATTCAGAACTTTACGCTGAATCACTCTTTTAATAGGTCTTGCACCAAATTGCGGGTCATATCCTTGTCTTGTTAAGCTTTCGATCGCTTCATCTGTTGAAGAGAACGCAATACCTTTTTTACCAAGCATTTTTGTTAATGCACCAATTTGTAATTGAACAATTTGTTTTACTTCTTTTTTATTGAGAGGCGTAAACATGATAACCTCATCAATTCTATTTAGAAATTCTGGCCGTATGTTTTGTTTTAATAATCCTAATACCTCAATTTTAGTTTTTTCCGTAATTTGATCTCGTTTAGCCATATCTAAATTTTCGAAATTTTCTTGAATAATATGCGCCCCCATATTTGAGGTCATTATAATAATGGCATTTTTAAAATCAGCAACTCTACCTTTGTTATCGGTCAGTCTTCCTTCATCTAATACTTGCAACAAAATATTAAAAGTATCAGGATGTGCTTTTTCAATTTCATCCAGTAATATAACAGAATAGGGTTTACGCCTAACTGCCTCAGTAAGTTGTCCGCCTTCTTCATATCCAATATACCCAGGAGGCGCTCCAATTAATCTGCTCACCGCATGTCGCTCCTGGTATTCGCTCATATCAATTCTTGTCATTGCACCTTCATCATCAAATAAATATTCGGCCAAAGCTTTTGCCAATTCAGTCTTACCAACACCTGTAGTTCCCAAAAATAGAAACGTACCTATTGGTTTTTTGACATCTTGTAAACCGGCTCTTGAACGACGTACAGCATCTGAAACAGCTTGTATTGCCTCGTCTTGTCCAATGACGCGTTTATGCAGTTCATCTTCTAAATGCAATAATTTCTCACGATCACTTTGCAGCATTTTTTGTACAGGGATACCGGTCCACTTTGCTACAACTTCTGCAATATCTTCAGAAGTAACTTCCTCTTTTATCAGTGCAGTACCTTGATTTTCTGCAAGTTTCAACTGAAACTCTTTTAAAGCTTCTTCCTCTTTTTGAATCTTACCATAACGTAACTCAGCAACCAAACCGTAATTACCTTCACGTTCAGCACGTTCAGCTTCTAATTTATATTTTTCAATATTTTCTTTTGCCTTTTGGATCTGATCTACCACATCTTTTTCACTTTTCCATTTTGCAAATATGCTTTCACGTTCTTCCTGTAAATTAGCCAGCTCTTTACGCAGATGTCCTAATTTTTTTTCATCTTTTTCACGTTTTATAGCCTCAATTTCAATCTCTAACTGCATAATCTTTCTATCAAGAACATCTAATTCTTCAGGTTTAGAATTTATTTCCATACGTATTTTAGCTGCGGCTTCATCCATCAGATCAATGGCCTTATCCGGTAAAAATCGATCTGAGATATAACGCTGTGACAGTTCAACGGCAGCAATAATGGCGCTATCTTTAATTTGCACTTTGTGATGTGTTTCATACTTTTCTTTTATCCCGCGTAGAATAGAAATTGCGCTCTCTGTATCGGGCTCATCTACTTGCACTTTTTGAAAACGGCGTTCCAATGCTTTGTCTTTTTCAAAATATTTTTGATATTCATCAAGTGTAGTTGCACCAATAGCACGCAATTCCCCACGTGCCAAAGCTGGTTTTAAGATATTGGCCGCATCCATAGCACCTTGACCGCCACCTGCACCCACTAATGTGTGTATCTCGTCTATAAAAAGTATGATGTTTCCTTCTGCAGAAATCACTTCTTTAATGACTGATTTCAAGCGTTCTTCAAATTCTCCTTTATATTTTGCACCTGCAATAAGAGCGCCCATATCTAAAGAATACACAACTTTATCTTGAAGGTTTTCAGGAACATCACCTTTAACAATACGATGGGCTAAGCCTTCTGCAATAGCTGTTTTACCAGTTCCAGGTTCTCCAATAAGGATTGGATTATTCTTGGTTCTTCGTGATAAAATTTGTAATATTCTTCTTATTTCTTCATCACGACCAATAACAGGATCTAGTTTGCCATCATTTGCTAATTGATTTAGATTTTTAGCATATTTATTTAACGCATTATAAGTATCTTCAGCACTTTGAGAGGTTACTTTACTGCCTTTTCGAAGCTCATCAATAGCCGCTTTTAAATCTTTTTCATTAAC
>CAZJCZ010000071.1:2780-11415 GCA_964544575.1 uncultured Flavobacteriaceae bacterium
GGTATAACATTTTCATCAACTTCAAAAATACCTTTTAGTATATGCGCATTTTCTATTTGTTGATGACCCAAGCCTTGTGCAATTTGCTGAGCTTGTTGCACAACTTCCTGTGATTTAATGGTGAAATTATTAAAGTTCATATCGATTTTTTTTTCTTTAATTTGTAACGGTCAAAATGTATTCCACTGTAAGATTTTGAGTATTTGCACGACATAATGACTGATTTATAGAAGTTTATAAGACATTTTGTCTATGTTACGTTAAGAATAATATATTATGGGAATCATAAAGAACCTTTTTGGAGATAAGAGTGAAGCGCGAAACAAATCTGCTATTAACTGGATAAATTTGGAGAGTATGACTGATGTTGAAGGAATGATTGATCAATCAGAGCGCAATACGGTTATTGTATTTAAACACAGCAACCGGTGTGGCATTAGTGGTAGTGTACTGAGAAGATTTGAAAGACAAGCGAAGAATTATTCAAATGACCAGATTCTTTACTATTTTTTAAATGTACTTAAGCACAGAAACATTTCAAATGAGATTTCACTAAAATTTGCCATTCATCATGAATCACCTCAATTAATTATCATTAAAAATAAAGAGGTTACAGCAAACGACTCACACTATGAAATTTTAAATATGGACCTTTCGGGTTATTGAATTAACCAATAATTAAAATTTCATAAAACTTATAGTGATTGAAAAGATTGTGATTTTATACTGCTAATTAAACTTATGGCGTCTAATAATGCTTTTTATGTTATTTTTAAGATCTTCTCCGGCATCGTAGACCATTTGTTCATTACTTGGAAATTGAACCGACCTAGCGGATAAAAATTTTATCAGATCATTCTCTAATGCCCTTTTATCTCCGTCATAGTTAGCATATATATGCTCAAAAACAAACCCTGATGTTAACGGATATGAATTGATCTGTTGACTGGTTTTCAGGTCAACATAACTAATGTTACCAGATATTTGCACATCTTTATGTTGTGTGAATCTGTAATAATTACATCTCACGGTTCTGAACTTGTCGATTTTAATTTGGTTTCCAAGACTATCCTTAACTGAGTTGCCATTGTCATCTAGTAAATATTTCCATCCGTCCTTAATTTGCTTTTCCTTAATGATCTGCTTTTCATTTACGTGTTCCGGACTAATATTAATGTTTGTAAATTCCAATAGCATATCATAATCATACTTAATATTGTTTTGGGGGTTCGTATGGTAAGTGGTCCACAAATCATTTAAACCATAAGTATTGAAGTTTAAGAGATCTTCTTCTAGATCAGTTGGAATTATTTTATCAGTATTATTAAAAAGTTTTACATTAACAAAATCAAGTCCTTTTTGATATGATTCCTCAATTTTGTCTCTAGTATCTTTATAATTTGGGCTTAACTCACTTAAATAAGTAAAATCTTCATAGGCTTTTCGATATTCATTTTTGTACTTAGCCGTTTTGAGTAAATTTGAGGCATTCTCATATAAATAAGCTGATAATTCATTTTTTGAATTTATAATATCAGTTTCATATTTTTTGATTTGAAATGATGCATTTCTATTTTCATCATAAATTTGTAATGGAAGGAGCGGCTTTATTCTTTCCTGAATTGAATTTAATCTAACGTAAGTATTATATATTTTTTCTGAATTGGCTGGATTACCTTCTTGCTTAAGAAAATCAATTCTTTTTAATTCTCTATTCGAATTTTTCTCAAAGGCATCTTCCAGCAAATAGATATAATCCTGATTACCTTTCTTAGATTTATTATCAGCGAGTTTTACTAATGATTTGTTGATGGCAGCTACATAATTACCAGTATTCAGATCTTCCTGAGTTTTTTTGACACTACTGCAGGAAAATAATGTTACCACTATTAATAAAATAAATAATTTATTAATCACATTAAATCTATTACTAGTAAAGCTTTCTTGATTTTTCTTTGAAAAGTTCATGACGGTTAGTTAGGGTTAATATCTTTTATATTAGAAACTTCACCTAAAATAACGATTTGTTTATGTGGATATTGCAGCGAAGATTGATAAAGAGTAATTCCTTATTTTAACTGTGTATTAATTACTAAATATTCAAGTTAAATTCAAATAACCATTGAATGGTAGTTAAAACTGTTGCTGGCTTAATAGAGCAGTAATTTTCTGTTTAAAATTACTTATTGAATATTTTATGAACTCAAAATCTTGAGGATATGACACTTCTTTGGCTTTTAATGCCTCATAGTATTTTTGCTCTATCGCTCTTTGGTCACCCTTATATTTTCCATAAAGGTGCTGAAATTTCGCCTCACCAAAAGTAGGATTTGTAGATACTGTTGATCTTTTAATTAAATCTTTAATGGTTATCGTTCCGTCTAATTTTGAAGATTTATTTTGCTGATAGAGGGCAACTTCAGCTTTTACTATTTTGTATTTCGCTACTTTAATATCATTCCCTTTATCATCTTTCATTACATTGCCATTTGAATCGAGCTGGTATTGCCATCCATCCTGAACCTTACCCTCTTGTGGGACTATTTCTTGCAAGGTTTTTTCAGGCTCAAATATGAGCTTGTCAAGACTGATGTCAACTTGGTAATTATAATTGACCCTTCTTTGTTTTTGATTGTGGAAAATAACCCACTGGTTATTAAAATTGGCAGAATTGATAGATGCAAGATCTTTTATGCTATCATTTGAGATATTCTTCACATTATTTTTGAAGTTAACTAAAACAAAACTACTACCCTTATTTTTAGCTTTTTGCAACAAATCATTTAGATTATTTTTATACGTTGGATCTATATAATTTAAATCTTCTAAGTATTTATAAGCTTTCCTGGCATCCAATTGATTTCCTTTTAAAGCCGCTGTCGCAATTGCATAAAGTGATGCAGAATAATTACTCTTTGAAATTTTGATTTTATTAGTATAATCATCAAAAGAAAAAGTAATTTCTTTGCCTTCAAAATAGAGTGGTTGTAATGCTCGTACTTCGTCTTGTCGGATATCGAGATTTAAATATTTTCCATATATTTTTTTAAGGTTTTCAGGTGTTTTCTGTTTTTCAAGCACTTTAATTTCATTAAGATCAGCTTTTGCTCCTTTAGTGAAAGCTTCTTTAAGAATTGGAATGAGCTTTTGGTTTGACTTGTTAGTTTTGTCCTTGTTAAGCTGGGCTACCGAAGTATTAAAGGCATCTGAGTAATTTCCAGATTGAATCTGATTCGTGGCCTTTTGTGTACTTCCGCAAGATAATAATGTCAAACTTAATAATAAGAGTAAAAAATACTTCATAGCAATGATTACATTAATTTTATGGTTTACTACAAAGTTAATAATTTTCTTGTTTTCATTCTAATGCTGGTAATACTTTTCCACTGCAATCTCCGAATCCAATTCTAACATCATCATTTTCACAGAACCCTCTCATAATAACAGTATCATGATCATTAATAAATTTACGTTCTGAGCCGTCTTTCAATTTTATAGGATTAGCACCTCGCCAGGTTAACTCAAGCATGGAGCCAAAACTATCTTTAGTAGGGCCTGAAATAGTACCTGAACCCATCATATCGCCTGTAATTACATTACAACCATTGCTGGTATGGTGAGTCAGTTGTTGAACCATGGTCCAATACATATATTTGAAATTTGAATTTGAAACCATTGTTTCTAAACTATTTTCAGGCTGAATGAACATCTGTAATTGTATATCGTAACTTCTATTTCCCGTTTGTCGCAAATAAGGTAGTGGTTCGGGATCTTGATTAGGGCTTGCAACTCTAAAAGGTTCTAAAGCATCTAAAGTGACTATCCATGGGGAGATAGTTGATGCAAAACTTTTTCCTAAAAATGGGCCCAGGGGAACATACTCCCACGCCTGTATATCTCTCGCACTCCAGTCATTGAATAAAACCAATCCAAAAATACCACTTTCAGCTTCATCAATAGAAATCGTTTCCCCCAGTTTATTTACGTCGGTTGTTATAAAGGCCATTTCTAACTCAAAATCTAGCAATTTTGACGGACCATAAATAGGTTGATCAGAATTTGCCGGTTTTGTTTGTCCTTTTGGTCTTCTAATTGGTGTTCCAGACGGAATTATCGATGAACTTCTCCCGTGATAACCAATAGGGATATGTAGCCAATTAGGCAGCAACGCATTTTTTGGATCTCTGAATAGACTTCCAACATTCGTAGCATGTTCTTTACTTGCGTAAAAGTCCGTATAATCTCCTATACTTACTGGTAACTGCATTTCGACCTCATCCATTCTAAAGATAATTTTGTCTTTATGCTCTTCATGATCTCTGAGCACAGAATTATTTTCATCAAATATTTCAGAAATTTTATTTCTAACCAAACGCCATGTTTTTCTTCCATCAGCAATAAAGTCATTTAAAGTATCTTGAAGAAAAATATCATCTGTTAGCGGAATATCTTTAAAATATCCTAATTGGTGTAAAGCACCTAGATCAATGGCATAATCACCTATTCTTGTACCAATAGTTATTATATCATCACGGGTTAAAAAAACTCCAAATGGAATATTTTGAATTGGAAAATCTGAATTTTTATCTACGTTAATCCAGGATTTTTTTGTGGGATTATTGGCTGTTATTTGCATTTTTAAAAAATTAGAATATTTTTTGCTCAAATATAAGCGTTTCTATGAATTTGCAAAATGAAATTACTACTTTTGACATCATTTTCATCAATTTTAAAGATAATTTAACAATGCAACGTGATCAACAAATTTTTGACCTTATTCAAGAGGAAAAAGAAAGACAAATAAATGGATTAGAATTAATAGCTTCAGAAAATTTTGTGAGCCAACAGGTAATGGAAGCTTCAGGTTCAGTTTTAACTAATAAATATGCCGAAGGTTATCCCGGTAAGCGATATTATGGAGGTTGTGAAGTAGTTGATATTATTGAGCAAATAGCCATAGACAGGGCAAAAGTTTTGTTTGGGGCTGAATATGTTAATGTGCAGCCACATTCAGGTTCACAAGCTAATTCAGCAGTCTTTTTTGCCTTGTTAAAACCTGGTGATAAAATATTAGGATTTGATCTATCGCATGGAGGTCATCTAACACATGGTTCACCTGTAAATTTTTCAGGAACTTTATATAAAACATCATTCTATGGCGTTGAAAAAGAAACAGGCGTATTGAATTATGATAGGATTCAAGAAACTGCTGAAGGAGAAAGACCGAAAGTGATTATTGCAGGTGCATCGGCATATTCTAGGGATCTTAATTTTAAGCGTTTTCGTGAAATTGCAGATAGTGTTGGAGCCTTGCTTGTTGCAGATATCTCACACCCTGCCGGATTGATTGCTAAGGGCATTTTAAATGACCCTATGCCTCATTGCCATGTAGTTACAACCACAACGCATAAAACACTTCGCGGTCCTCGTGGGGGGTTGATCATGATGGGCAAAGATTTTGAAAACCCATGGGGCCTTACCCTGAAAAGTGGTAAACCCAAAATGATGTCGTCAATTCTAAACTCTGCGGTTTTTCCAGGGAATCAAGGCGGACCATTGGAGCACATTATAGCAGCAAAAGCAATTGCTTTTGGAGAAGCATTGACTGATGAGTTTTTACACTATCAATTGCAGGTAAAAAAGAATGCTGCGGCAATGGCAAAATCATTTGTTGAAAGAAACTATCATATTATTTCAGGAGGCACAGATAATCATATGATGTTGATAGATCTTCGGAATAAGAATATTACCGGTAAGGATGCTGAAAATGCATTGGTAAAGGCTGATATTACCGTCAATAAAAACATGGTTCCTTTTGATGATAAATCACCTTTTGTAACTTCCGGCATTCGTGTTGGCACGGCGGCAATTACTACACGTGGTTTAAAAGAGAACGATATGGAAACAATTGTTTCTTTGATAGATGAGGTAATATCAAATTACGAAAATGAAGAGATCTTAGAAAATGTTGCGAATAAGGTAAATGACATGATGAGTAAAAAGCCATTATTTGTTTAAAATGTTTATTGAACTCTGAAGAGTGGATGAACATGATTTTTATCATTTTAAAAGAGCCGATTTTTACCGTTCTTAGCGATCAAGCATCAAAATTTTGTTATGGGTTCGCAATCAATTAGGGCAATAACTTCTGAAGCGCAACGTAAAAAAGTAGTTTTCCATTTGCTTAACGATGTTAAAGCACTTGAAAAAATGATTCATGAGGATCGTTTTGAAAAAGGAATTCAACGTGTTGGAGCCGAGCAAGAGTTATGCCTTATTAATGATCAATACAGACCCTCCTTAAATGCTTTAAAAATTCTTGAAAAAGTTAATGATCCCCATTTTACTACGGAGCTTGCTCTTTTTAATTTAGAAATAAATCTCGATCCAGTAGTTTTACAGAAAGATTGTTTTTCAACTATATCTGACCAACTTAATTCATTATTGTCTAAGGTTAAAAAGGCTGCTTACGAAGTAGATAACGACAGGATATTGTTAGCCGGCATATTACCGACTTTAAAGAAAAAAGATCTCATTTTCAAAAATATGACACCCTTTGACCGGTATAAAATACTTAACGAGGTGTTGAAAAATATTAGGGGGGATGATTTTAAATTACGAATACGAGGTGTTGATGAGCTGATTTTAAAGCATAAATCTATATTATTCGAAGCGTGTAACGCTAGTTTCCAAGTGCATTTACAAATAGATTTAGATGATATTGTCGATAAATACAATTGGTCTCAAGCAATTGCAGGTCCAATGCTATCGGTAATGTGTAATTCTCCTGTTTTAATGGGAAGAGAATTATGGAGTGAAACCAGAATTGCTCTATTTCAACAAAGTATAGATTTAAGAAATACCTCTTATCTTTTAAGAGAGCAAAAACCTCGGGTCTCTTTTGGTAATAGTTGGTTCAAAAAATCGATTCTTGAATTATTCACTGATGACATTTCAAGGTATGCACCATTGGTTACAACCGATTTTAAGGAAGATTCACTTGAATTGTTAAATAATGGGACAATTCCTCAACTAAACGCTCTGAATTTACATAATGGCACCTTGTATAAATGGAATAGGATGTGTTATGGTGTTCAAGATAATAAACCACATTTGCGTATAGAAAACAGATATATACCAGCAGGCCCAAGTGTAAAAGATGAGATAGCAAATGCATTGTTATGGGTTGGTGTTATGCAAGGTATGCCGGACGATTATAAAGAAATTTGGAAAAAAATGTCTTTCAAAGATGCCAGAGGTAACTTTATCAATGCAGCAAGAACGGGAATAGACACTTATTTTAATTGGTTTGGAGAAGGAATTTCTGCTAAAAGATTAATGAAAACGGTATTGATTCCCATGGCTAAGAAAGGGCTTAAGAAGTCCAAGATTAATTCAAGCGATATAAAGTATTATTTAAATATCATTGAACAACGGATCAACAAAAAAAGGACGGGGAGTAAGTGGATTATAAGGAGTAAAAGAAACTTGCTTAAAACAACAACGAGATATGAATCTTGTATTCTTTTAACACATCACATGTATAAAAACCAACAGTTAGACCTACCGGTGTATAAATGGGATCTGGCGGAGGTAAACCTTAACAAAATGTCTAATAAATTTGATAAGATATATAGAATAATGACTACCGAACTTTTTGTTGTGAATGAAAATGATTTAGTTGAATTAGTGGCTAAAATAATGGAGTGGAAGAATATTCATCATTTACCTGTTGTAAATGAAGTTAACAAAATTACAGGGTTAATTACAAAATCTAATTTAAACGATTTAGATATACAAAAAACTAAGAAAAACTTGGTTATTGCTAAAGATATCATGGTTAAAAAGGTAATATTTGTAGATCCAGAGACTTTAATTGAAGAGGCGAAGGAAATTATGATTAAAAATAATATTGGATGTTTACCAGTTATCGATGGCGATGAATTAATAGGTATTTTTACCAAAAATGATTTAGAAAGAATGGATAAATACTCAAAAGCAAATGAGTAAAATTGAGATTAAATCTTTCAATGAAAAGATTCGAATAGATAGAGTTTTAGGAAATATAAACGGAAAGCAAGGGAGCCCCACGGTTGTTATTTTAGGAGGGATACATGGAAACGAAAAGGCTGGAATTTACGCTTTAAACAATGTATTACAAAAGATTGATAAAGATAATATTAAATTTGAAGGTAAATTTTACGCCATAAGTGGAAATTTGAATGCCCTCCAAAATAATATTCGCTTTGAAATAGAAGATCTAAATAGAATCTGGACCGACGACCATTTGTCTAATATCAATACTCCCGATAATGGATTTAACGCGGATGTGAATGAGCAAATAGCATTATATGATATTATAAAAGATATTCTATCCAAAGAAAAGGGACCATTTTATTTTATTGACCTCCATACCACTTCATCAAATACAACACCGTTTATAACCATAAGTGACTCATTAAATAATAGAAAATATACTGCTAATTTCGATGTTCCAATAGTGTTAGGAATCGAAGAGTATTTAGATGGTCCCTTGTTAACATATATAAACGAATATGGCCATATAGCACTTGGTTTTGAGGGGGGGCAACACGATGATAATGTATCCGTCATTAATTGTGAAGCATTTATCTGG
>CAZJCZ010000072.1:0-3788 GCA_964544575.1 uncultured Flavobacteriaceae bacterium
GGTTCTACTACTGCTTTAGATCTTTACAAACGGAACGTAAAAGAAGAAAAGTCAGAAAAGCACTATGTAGCGATGACGAAATGGTTTACATTACTTTGGGGAGTAATGGCAATATTAGTGGCTTGTTTTGCTAACTTATTTGATAATCTCATACAACTAGTGAATATTATTGGCTCTATTTTTTATGGAAATATTTTGGGTATATTTTTATTAGCATTTTTTATCAAGTTTGTAAAAAGCAATGCTGTTTTTATGGCTGCTATTATTACACAAGTAATTGTAATTATTGGTTATCAATATGACTGGATGCCTTATTTGTGGTTAAATTTGTTCGGTTGTGCCCTTGTAATGGCAATTGCAATTTTGATCCAGCGATTTAGTCCAAATAATAAAGTCTTAGCTGAGAATTGAAAAGAATTTTATTTTAAAAAAGATTTTCGGGTTCCCCTTTTGGCACTTGCCCCTTTGATATTACCACCACCCCAAGTTAGGCTTGACTTTCTTTCTCTAAATGGAGAATCATTCATACCCCATCCTTTTGTTGTCGGTTTCTTTGTCTGAACTGATACATTTTCCTCTTTCTCCGGTCCTTTGTATCCTTTAATTATTTTTTTTATCTTTTTGTTATAACGATATCTATCCGCAAAAAACAAAACTATCATCAAACCAATTATAATTAAAACTGGAATTAAGATATACTTATTTAGTTTGAACTCTATGAACTCAGAGATGAAAGTAAATATTTTCATTAAAAAAGAAAATTGCTAAGAATAGAATAAATTTAATCAATAAAAATATAATAGAAAAGTGATATAAGAATAAAAAAATCCCCAACTAAATGTTGAGGATCTTGAAATTCATTTTTTTGAAAAATTAAATTTACTCTTGTGTAGGCTCAAAAGCAATCCCTAACCTGGCTTTTTCCCACGCAAAATCAATTGTATTTTCCCCTACTGAATATTGTAGTTGCTCTTGCATATCTTCTACAAATGATGGTGTAATATTGACTCGTAAGGCATCTTCTTCTTGATTATAAGAATAGGCACCCCAACCATCATTTTTCTTATTAAAAATTACCGTCCAGTCTCCAGTTTCATTTGGTATGATGAAGAAACCATATTTACCGGCGGGTAAAATTACGTTGTTGATAGATATATTTTTATCAAAAGAAATAGTTGTGTTTTCATTTGCACCAGCTCTCCAAACCTTAGCATATTTTTCTAAGTCACCCCAAATGGTTCTTCCTTTTACACTCGGTGCTCCATAATCAATAGCAATATTTATACCACTTGATTCACCTTCTACCTGTAGTCTCGGACTGCTTTGAGCACAGCTTAATGTTGCTACAGAAACAAATAATAATAATAGTTTAAATTTCTTCATAATATTTTTATTTTAACCATTCAGCAATAGATTCTTTATTCATTTTAACATAATCAGCATTACCAGCTTTTTCAGCTACTTCCATCGATTTTTTAGCTGCTTCAATGGCTCCTTTTTTATCTCCCATGGCGGCATGAATTAAAGATTTTTCTCTCATCATCCAGTATGCGTTTTTATTAAGCTCGGTCGCTTTGGTGCTCCAGATTAGTGCTTGTTTAAGGTCTTTGCTATTTTTTCTGTAATAGCTTGCCGCATTATTATAATCATTGGCTGAAGGTCCACTCATGACAGATTCAATACTTTTAGAAGTAATAGCATCCGTTGGAACATTAAATTTAACACCTACATAAGTATTTTCCCATAACATACCAATTACTCCTGAGGTTTCATTTAAATCGTCAAAACTCATAGTAAATGATTGAACGGGCATTGGCATACTTTCCGTTTTAGCGGTTGTTTTAAGTGCTACTTTGCTGTCATCCCAGTTTCTGGGAGCTCCACCACCTGCATAGTCTGTGTAAAAATATACTTCCCATGAATCAGCTGCTGGTTTAGTAAAAATGGCATAGGTGCCTTTTTTCAAAGTATCTCCTGCAATAGTTACATCATCACTAAATGTGATTTTAGTTCTAGCATTAGCTCCTGTTCTCCATACTTTGTCAAAAGGAACTAAATTTCCAAAAATAGTTCTTCCGCGCATTGCGGGTCTTGAATACTCCAAGGTAACATCTGTTAAACCAACCACTTGTTCTACTTTAGAAAATGGGCTAGGTGCCGGAGTTTTGATTTGAGCATTAGCACTTATTACTCCTACAAATAAGAGTGCTATTAATAATTTTTTTGTCATAATAGAATTAATTTAGATTTATTTAAGTGGATCAAATATACTATAAAAAGTATCCTTTTATGAACTCTTTAACGTTTCTTTAACTATATTTTCTCTTTCTTATGAAACTGTAGGCAAGTCCAAAAATGGCAAGAATAATTAAAGGAAATACTACGTTTATCAATTGATAGAAGCTGCGTTCTTTAAAAGCCTTTTGCTTATCTAAAAATTTTAGTTGGATATTTTTTGAACGGAGTTGAAGTAAACCAGTGTCATCCAACAGGTAGTTGATAGAGTTCATTAAAAAAGACGCATTACCATAACTCATATTTGTCCATTTGTCTACCCCTAACGCCAAAGGCTGTCCTTGATGAACCTGATTTGCAATAATATCTCCATCAGCAATAACGATCATTTTATTATCATTGCTTTCATCTTTAAAAAGATCTGTAATAAAAGGCTTAACTCTATTTTTGTAAGCAGAAGTAAATTTACCTTCTAATAAAACTCCTAATACTTGATTGCCATCACTATAATCTTTTTGTAAAGGTTTTTTAGAAATTTCTTCAAGAGAAACAGGGCTTGGAGTTCCAATGGGTTTAGAAAAATTCGAACTTTGTAACAAAACCGTTTTAATAAGATTATTTTTTAATGTATCAATAGTATTAGCAAAACGTAAGCTGACAGGATCTATATTTTTTGTAATCGGATGATTATTTTTTGAAGTGATCAATGGAAAGTAATACCATAAAAAATCTTCATACTGTGTCTGATTACCCACGTTGCCGGAAGCCAATCTTATAGTAGAACTATTAATATCTTTAATAAGATTATAATTTACTCTTACTCCATAGCTAAATAATAGATCTGTAATATTTAAATCTCGGTTAAAGGCCAAAGATTGACCAGTTTGCATGAGGCTGTCTAATTCAGCTGTAACATTATCAATTAACCATAATGATTTGCCTCCATTAGTAATATATTGATCTAATGTAAATTTCTCTTCTTCAGTAAATTTTTCTGTAGGTTTTGCAATAATGGTCAAATCATAATCCGTTAATTTTTTTAAGGTTTTTTGAGGATTGTTATTGACAGAGTCTAATGTGAATTGAGCTAGTTTATAGTATTGTCCTAGTTGCATTAAAAAACTCGCTAAATATAAATTATCAAGTTCCCCATTTCCTCTTAATACAGCAATTTTTTGTTTCTTTTCCGATGAAACTTTATGTACAGCATCAGAGAAAGCATATTCTAAATTTTGAATGGAATTTTGCAATTGTTCTTCTTGTGTTCCAGAAATTTGATTGACTAATAATGAAATATTTTCAATTTTATCTTTATACTCAATGGTTGCCCATGGAAAAATAACCGCTTCAGATAATTTTCCCCCTTCTTGGACCGATAACCTACTAGGTTGCAATCCTTGTTTTATTAATTCTTCTGCACGATCTAAAGGTTCTATAAACCTGAATTTCACATTTTTGCTGATGGCTTTTAATTCTTCTAAATGCTGTTTGGTCTCCGTTTGGAGACGTTTAAATTCAGATGGAAATTCACCCTCTAGATAGACTTTGATTAT
>CAZJCZ010000072.1:3888-11347 GCA_964544575.1 uncultured Flavobacteriaceae bacterium
GCAGTATAGGCGCTGGCTAAAAATAATAATCCTACATAGGAGCCAATTATACTCCCTATATCAATATTACCAATAGGGTTACCTAATTGAATAATACTATATGCATAAATTAACGTAGGTATTAAGGCTAGCGTAATCAATATTAAAGCACCAAAATATTTACCAATGACAATTTGCCAATCAGTTATTGGTTTTGTTTTTAATATTTCTATAGTACCTGATCTAAATTCATCTGAAAAGCTTCGCATGGTTATGGCTGGAACTAAAAATAAAAAGAACCAAGGTGCTATAAAAAAGAAACTGTTTAAATCAGCAAAACCTGCATTTAGAATATTGAAATCTCCGTTAAATACCCATAAAAATAGCCCATTGACTACTAAAAAAACGGCTATAACCAAATAGCCTATCGGTGAGGCAAAAAATGAGTTCAATTCTTTTTTTAATATGGCAAACATCTATTTTAAATTTATTGTAAGCTATATACTTTATCTACGCTCCAGGCTTCTGGCTTATCCTTAAAGAGTAATTTTGTAATATTCCAGACATTTTTAAATAATTGTGAATTTCTATAATTTTCTAAATCAAGTTCTGTATCCCAATAACTATAGGTAAAAAAAACGGTTGGATTTGTTTTGTCTCTATACAACTCTAACAATTTGCAACCTTGGGTATTTCTGATCTTATCTTTACTATTATTAAAATTTTTAATAAAGTCGTCGATTTTATCTTCCTTAAAGCTCATTTTTACAATTCTCACAAACATCCTAATAAAATCTCACCGTTATGGTATCTCTATAATTTACACCTAAAAGAGTAGAAGCGCCGCCAACAGTTTTTAAATTACTTTTATAAATTGCAATTTCCAAATAATTGGCTGAATTAAAAATAGCCAATTTTTTACCATCATCTTGCCTGTTTTCAATTGGAATTTCAAAGTTAACACCTTCATTATATTTTTGAAATATTTTGTCGAATTTATAGCTTCTGGCAATTATTTCAAAAGACCTTCCTTTACCAACTTCTTGAAATATCTTTTTTGTTATATTACTAATAACATTTCCGTAATTATCAATATAAATGACACTGCCAATAATTTGATTTTTTTCCTCATTTATAAACGGGTAAACTTCTGTTAATTGTTTATGATCTGAAATTCTCTTACCTATCACTTCGAGTGTTCCACCCCTTGCAATATGGCATGCTACCTTAACAAATACGTCTAACACATTGAAACTACTTACAACAGCATTATGAATAGTAATCTCAACCATTTTTTCCGGTTTTATTTCAGAGGCGATCAATGAAATAATTCCATTGTCTGGACAAATAAAATAATGCCCATCCAAAAAAAGAGCGATATGCTTATTTTCAATGCTTAACTCAGAATCAACACCTACGATATGAATACTTCCTTTTGGAAAATTCTTATATGCATTTTTTAAAATATATGCTGTTTGCGTGATGTGAAACGGAGAAATATGATGTGAAATATCAACGATTCTGGCGTCACTTAATTCAGAATAAATGGCCCCTTTAACTGCGCCTACGAAATGATCTTTTGTTCCGAAATCTGTTGTTAAAGTTATTAAGGACATTTGTTGATTACTTATTGAAAAGCAGAATGATTAGTTACTGAATTAATTACTAAATTTGTTTACAAACCTACATATTTTTTTTCGTTTTAAATGGATTAAACTAAATGAAAAATAATTATAAAGCAGGTATTCTCTGACCTAATATTTAGTAGTATTTTTGCAGAGTAAATTTTTAATTTTTAAGTATTTAAAGACACTTTATTGGATAGTTTTTATTATAACCTTAAATAATATTCATTTGAACGAAAGAATTATTGAACTAACAGAGATAAATCCTAAAGACTTTTTTGGAACACAGAATAGCAATATAGAACAACTTAAAAAATACTTTCCGAAAATTAAAGTTGTAGCTAGGGGTAATAAAATTAAAATTTTTGGGGAACAAGAGTTGCTTGATGAATTTGAAAAGCGATTACAAATGTTGATAAATCATTTCAATCGATATAATAAATTGGATGAAAATAGTATTGAACGCATTTTATTAGCTAATGGTGAAGAATCAAAAAGATCAAAAAACACTGATGAGGTTTTAGTACATGGAGTAAATGGAAAATTGATCAAAGCACGAACCGAAAATCAACGTAAAATGGTTGACGCAGTGCAAACTAATGATATGCTTTTTGCTGTTGGACCTGCAGGTACCGGTAAAACTTATACTGCGGTAGCTTTAGCTGTTAGAGCTTTAAAAAATAAAGAAGTCCGTCGAATAATTTTAACCAGACCAGCAGTTGAAGCTGGAGAAAATTTGGGATTTTTACCGGGTGATTTAAAAGAAAAACTAGATCCTTATATGCAACCCTTGTATGACGCATTAAGAGATATGATCCCTTATGAAAAATTAGAATCATATATAGAGAGTGGTATTATTCAAATTGCACCACTGGCCTTTATGCGTGGAAGAACCTTGGATAATGCATTTGTAATTTTAGACGAAGCTCAGAATTCAACACATGCACAGATGAAGATGTTTTTAACACGTATGGGTATGAGTGCAAAATTTATTATTACTGGAGATCCTGGGCAGATAGATTTACCAAGAAAGCAGGTTTCAGGTTTAAAGGAAGCCTTATTATCATTAAAAGATATTAAGGGTATCGATATGGTTTATCTGGATGATAAGGATGTTATGCGTCATGAATTGGTTAAAAGAATTATTACTGCATTTAGAAGTATTGAAACTGAATAAGCCTAATGTTAATTTAAGCATACATATATTATTAAGTATATAAAACAAGAATGAATACAATTAATAAGACAAATTATCACTTTCAAGATCAAATTTCTGTTTACAGGGGTAAGGTAAGAGAAGTGTATAATATTAAAAATGAATTATTGGTAATGATTGCCACTGATCGAATTTCTGCTTTTGATGTAGTACTTCCAAAACAGATACCATTTAAAGGGCAAATTTTAAATCAGATTGCAACAAAAATGATGAATGCCACTGCTGATATTGTCCCAAATTGGTTGTTAGCAACACCAGATCCTAATGTTGCAGTGGGTCATTTGTGCGAACCTTTTAAGGTAGAAATGGTGATAAGGGGCTATTTATCAGGACATGGATGGCGCGAATATAAATCAGGTAAAAGAATACTTTGCGGAGTCGAAATGCTTGATGGGATGCGAGAAAATGATAAATTTCCGGAACCAATAATTACCCCTGCAACTAAAGCAGCCGAGGGAGATCATGATGAAGATATCTCTAGAGAGGAAATAATTGAAAGAGGAATTGTTTCTGAAAATGATTATAAAGTATTAGAGAAGTATACAAAAGCATTATTTCAAAGAGGGACAGAAATTGCTGCATCGCGTGGATTAATATTAGTAGACACAAAATATGAATTTGGTAAAACAAAAGATGGTAAGATTGTTTTAATTGACGAAATACACACGCCGGATTCGTCACGTTATTTTTATGCTGACGGATATGAAGATCGTCAGATCAAAGGAGAGGTTCAAAAACAATTGTCTAAAGAATTTGTACGTCAGTGGTTAATCGCCAATGGTTTTCAAGGAAAAGAAGGGCAACAAGTACCATTTATGACAGATGCAAAAGTTACTGAAATTTCTGAGCGTTATATTGAACTTTATGAGAATATTACAGGTGAGACATTTATAAAATCTAATACTTCCAATATTTTAGATCGGATAGACAAGAATGTAAATATCTTTTTGAAAGGGTATATTTAAGCTTGAGTATCATAAAAAAAATACCCTAAACACAAAATGCCCAGGGTATTTTTAAACAAAAACTATAATCTTAAAATATTAATTTTTCAATTCTTTCTTAAATTTTTCAAATTGATTATCTTCAGTTTTTTTTGGCCAGCTATTGTTGGTCATATCAATATCTGCAGTTTCTAAATCTGGATCCACAACAATATTGGTAATTTGTTTGGTTGTGGCAAAAACCCGTTTAACCTCTTTATCATGCTTACTCCAAATTTCAGCAGGAAAGGTCTTCCTTTCTTTCTCACCGTCTTCATAAGTTAATTCTACAATAAGTGGTAATACCAATCCACCTGGTTTATCAAAAGTTACTTCGTAAAAATAATTAGGAGCTTCTTTTAAATTGGCCTTTTCAGTCTCAGATAAACTATTTAAATGATCATTCAATATATCTAGATCTTTTATTTTTTTTGTTTTGGATGGATCTTCTATATCATCTTCAGAAACAAAATATATTAATTCATTAGGATCAATACCATAACGACTGATCATAGTTTTTGCCTTTTCCGTAGGTTCATTAGTTAAATAATACTTTTTAACATCTTTCACCCCCATATCGTTATAATCAGTAGTATAAAACCATCCTCTCCAAAACCAATCTAGATCCATTGCTGAAGCGTCTTCCATACTTCTAAAGAAATCAGCTGGTGTAGGATGTTTAAACATCCAACGTTTTGAATATGTTTGAAAGGCATAATCAAATAGTTCAGGACCCATAATGGTATTTCTTAACATATATAAGCCTGCTGCAGGTTTAGCATAAGCATTTGCTCCAAAATTATAAACATGATCACCTTGAGTCATAATAGGAGACAATCGATCCTGATCCATACTCATGTATCTTACTATACTTTGAGGTAAACCTCTGCGAACATTAAAATTTGGGTCATATTCTAACTGGGCCATAATTTGTACAAAAGAATTAATACCTTCATCCATCCATGTCCATTGGCGCTCATCAGAATTAACGATCATCGGAAAGAAGTTATGTCCAACTTCATGAATAATAACTCCTATCATACCATATTTTACTCTATCAGAATAAGTTCCATCTTCGTTTGGTCTTCCAAAATTCCAGCATATTTGAGGATATTCCATACCTTGGCTACGGGCATGTACTGATATTGCTTTATGATATGGATAATCAAAAGTATATTTAGAGTAAACTTTCAATGTAGTTGCCACAGCTCTAGTTGAATGTTCCTCCCAAAGCGGATTTCCTTCTTTAGGGTATAACGAATAGGCCATTACAGCCTTTCCATTAATATCAACAGCCATCCCATCCCAAATAAATTTTCGTGAAGTAGCGATGCCTATATCTCTTACATTTTCCGCATAGAACTTCCAAGTTTTAGTTTTCTTAGAAAAAGTTTTTTCCGCGGCCTCAGCTTCCGCCTGCGTAACGATCACAACTGGTTTATCAAAAGTCTTTTTGGCAACTTGTAATCGTTTATACTGATCTTTTGTAAGTACTTCTTTTGGGTTTTGTAATATCCCGGTAGCATTTAATACATGGTCAGCTGGCACCGTTATATTAACCTCGTAATTACCAAATTCCAAGGCAAATTCACTACGACCCCAAAATTGCAAATTTTGCCATCCTTCAACATTATCATAAACTGCTAGCCTTGGAAAAAACTGAGCAATTACATAAAGGTTATTCCCGTCTTTTGGAAAATATTCAAATCCTGATCGTCCTCTCCGGCCACCCATGAGATAATTATTGATGTTGTACCACCATTTAATTTTAAATACATACTTTTCTCCTGGAGCTAAAGGTTGAGCGAGATTGATTCGCATCATTGTACTATTAATAGTATGAGATAAGGGTTTGTCATTAGCATCGGTAACATATTCTAAATGAAACCCACCGGCGAAGGGCTCTTTTAGATATTTATTTGTGAAAGTTTGGGGTCTTGCAAAAGAACCACCCATAACAGTTTGTTGGACATCAGGCGTTTTGGAATCGGGTGCCCGCATATTTTGATCTAATTGTAACCACAAATACTCTAAATGATCTTTTGAATTATTATGATACGTTATCACTTCATCACCAGACAATTTTTCTTTTTCATCATCTATCGTTATATTCATCACATAATCAACTTGTTGCTGAGTATATTCAGACCCTGGTGCACCAGAAGCAGTATGTTGTGAATTGGGTGTTGGTAACTCTTGCTTCAATTGTCTAAACTTACTTGTTGCCAGATGCCCAGGTTTTCTCTCTTTTTTTTCAGCGACTTGATCTTGAGAATAAGAAAAAGAAGTAATTAACACGAAAGAAAGTAGCAGATAAGTAAGATTTTTCATTTGAAAAATGATTTGATTAATTTGATTTTCGAAAATAATTATTTAATATAGAATAAAGATTGAATACTAAAATTTTAACAAACCTTTATCTTTTTGTTTCGTCAAAAGGAAAGTTTTTTTGGCATCATTTATATATAACTTTATGATGTTTTGTTGTTCAGGAAATATTTCCATCAACATACTATTCTTGATCTCTATTGTGTTTATGAATTCAACGTTTTCTATTTCTAAATATAAATAAATTTCATCATTGTTATACTCTTTTCCAAGAAAGGAATAGGCTTTCTTGTTTGTATTAATTACAACTTCAAGCTTTTTTGAAACATAATTATTTATTAGGGAATCAATTTCTTCGGATTCGTTGGGAAGTGCTAGCTCAACGTCTTTGCTATAAGTTCTATTAATTGTTTCTTGCAGATCATCAATAAAGAATCTCATTGTTATTTGAATTGTTTTACTTTCTTTTTTATACTCAATTTTGGTTGAACTTAGATAATATTTATGCATTGTAAATGCAAACAAAGGAAGAAGAAGTAAAATAAAACCAGTGCTAAGTTTATTCATTTTTAATACACCTAATTAATTGTAAAAGTAATGATTACTATAAGCGATTAGCAAATAGTAATCCAATTTTATTTCTTGTAGTTTTTACTTTCTTCAATAAGGATGTCTATAACTTCAATTTTTCTACCTTTAATATATAGGTCTGTGATCCTTTTTGATTTACAATGTTCTAAGAAAGCATCAATGTTGGCACGTGGAATTTTTAACGTTTCTATAAAAAAACTCTCACCAAGTTCGTCGACTATATTATTGGGTGTTTCTATAGTTTTCTTTTCATATAAATATTTTTCATTGTTTAAGCGTCTTTTTCGCTGACCGATTTTACTAATTTCGCTCATTAAAGGATCGAGTACAAAACTAAGCAGCCCTAAAACATTCCCTCCAACCGGGATATTTGGATTCGTGAGGTTCGTTGCATCGGGTGGTTTCGTTCTGTCTACTTCGTTAATAACAGGTTTGCTAAAATCAATCATAGAAAAATCTAAAGCCATAGAACTCACCATTGAAATAGAATCTTTAACATTTTTAGCGTCTATAATTAAAGAGCCGGATAGGTCATGAGCTCTAACTTCTACTTCATCTAGTTCATTGATCTTTTGAAATAATTTAATAGTGATTTTTCTATCAGTTATGATTTTTTTGGTGATGAGTATTTCTTTTTTGTAAAATTGGATTCCTGAAAAAACTAAAGTGTCATGCTCTTTTACTGGAATAACGAATTTACCTTGACTATTACTAATTGTTCCTTTTCTTGAACTTAT
>CAZJCZ010000073.1:0-7397 GCA_964544575.1 uncultured Flavobacteriaceae bacterium
AATTTAAACGGCAAAATGACTTTCTAATTCCTTCAATGTTTTAGCTGATGTTATGATATCTTTTACAATATCTCCTTTTTCTAAAACAACAATGCGTTCGCACACTTCTGTAACATGCATAAGATCATGGCTCGAAATAAGTATCGTGATGTCTCGGTTTTGAGTCATTTCTTTTATGATCTGCTTTAATCTGATTTGTGTAGTTGGGTCTAAGTTCGCAAAAGGTTCATCTAATACAATTACTTCCGGATTTCCAATAAGTGCGGCAACGATTCCGGCTTTTTTCTGATTTCCTTTCGAGAGATCTCTTAAATATTTTTTCTTTCCAATAATTTCATCGTTAAAAATTTCGGTGAACTTTTCTAGAAAGGTATCGATGTCAGCTTTGTTCATTCCACGTAATTCTCCAATAAAATAAAAGTATTCTTCGGGAGTCAGATAACCTATCAAAAAACTTTCATCAATGAATGAACCTGTAAAGGGTTTCCAATCTTCACTTTTATCAGCCTGAATCTCATTGTTGGTTATATTCCCGGTTGTTGGTTGAATTAAGTCTAACAACAAATTGAAAAAGGTTGTTTTGCCTGCTCCATTATTACCTACTAAACCAAAAGTTTGTCCTTTAGGGATCTCTAAAGATTCCATATTTAAAACTGTGGCTTGCCCGTATTTTTTTGTTAGTTGAGTTGCTTTTATCATGCTTATGTTGTCTTAAAATAATTAATTATCCTGCTCAAAGGCATTGATCATTTTGTATTTAGAATTGAAATATTTTTTAGTAATGAAAGCCATTAATTTTTGATGGAATACGATCCCTATAATTCCTAATATTATTAATGTAGCGATACCGCTTTCAAAATTGATGAATTTATAGGGGATGTAAAAAAATATCATAGGTATAAAAAGTAATGGGAAACCAACAATCCATTGCACCGCTCCGGTACCTTGATAATTAAATGCCGCTCGTTGGGTTAGGTCGATCTTTTTTCTATTGAAAGATCCCGCATATAATAATATATATGAATTGACGCCAATATTATATACCATTGCTGCAAAATGGATCAATAAAATTTTCCAGCCAAAATATACATAGGGGATGCTTAATATGAACATTACAATAGCACTTACAATCATTAAAGTATATTTAGAATTCAAGTATTCCTTATATTTTACATTTTGAGTCATTAATAGTTTATAATAACCACTATCCCAGGCCGGAATAAATTGTCCGAAATTGATCATGAAAATTCCGGTTACGAAAATACCCACAAAAACAAACATTGGGACGATGTTTTGATAGGTCGGATTTGGATAAAAGATTAATCCATAAAATAGACCTATTATCACAATAAAAACAGATGAGCGGGGTCTTTTATTTCTCCATAATAATTTGAGATCAAGCTGTAAAAAAGGAGCCACATCACCAAACCTTCTTGTCCAAGCAAGATCAGTTGTGGTAGCCGTTTGCGTTTTTGTCTTTAGTGATCCATCTATATATAATTTTTTATTTAAAATAGAATAGTTTACATAGTACAATAATGACAGTAAAGCTCCAGGAATCAACAATAATATAGGATTTGAAGTAATAGTATTTACAGCATCAGACAATAAATTACTTATTGAAATTATATTGAAATAATTTAAACTGAATAGTCCTGTCGCTATGATTATGATGGGTAAAAACGATAACTCAGTATCAGCTGATTTACTTTCAATAATAAAATTTAAAAAATTAATGATCAGCGCAAAGATTATTAGCAATATAATCCAAGTCATTACCACTATCGCACTATAACCTTGAAAAAGCAGTACAATTCCAAAAGGAATAATCGTAAATAGGGGCAAAAAATTAAAGAAAGAGATGGCAGATTTCCCCAACACATAATGTAGAATTTTGCTTTTTTTTATGGGTAATGTCAGTAATGGTTTGATATTCATTACCGGTAATTTTTGTAAGAAGAACCGCATGACTAAATCTGCTAACAACCAGTAAAATAAAAATCCGTTAACAATTAGTAGGGGATCGGCATCCGGAAATTGTTTTTTTAGAATGGGGTATAAACCAAGACCCAATGAAAGAAAAATTACAATAAAATAAAGTGCCAAAAATACCATCAGAATATTCAGGGCCATACTTTTTTGCCAATAGGATGAACGGAAAAATTGTTTCCATTCTAAGCTTAAAAAACGTGAAATCATTTGAGTTGTTTTGCGACTATAGGTAAGTTAAAAATATTTTTTGTTACAATTTAGATTAGCTAAAAATAGACAAATTCTCCATAACGGCTTTTAATAGTTAATTTTTTTTCTGATGAGGACTCGACTCTCCCAACAATTTGCGCATCAACATTAAAAGAGTTTGAAATTTGAATAATATCGTGAGCAATTTCTTCTGGCACATATAATTCCATTCTATGACCACAGTTAAAAACCTGATACATTTCTTTCCAATCAGTGTTAGATTGTTCTTGTATCAGTTTAAATAGAGGAGGGATTTCAAATAAATTATCTTTTATGACATGAAGCTTATCAATAAAATGTAAAATTTTAGTTTGAGCACCACCGCTACAATGAACCATTCCGTTTATTTGAGAACGATGTTTTTTGAGAATTTCTTTAATGATAGGTGCGTACGTGCGCGTTGGAGATAGCACTAACTTGCCGGCATCAATAGGAGAGTCAATAACATTGTCTGTTAATTTAATATTACCAGAATAAACCAAGTCATTAGGTACTGCATGATCAAAACTTTCAGGATATTTTTTAGCCAACTCTTTATGAAAAACGTCATGACGGGCAGATGTAAGTCCGTTACTTCCCATACCGCCATTGTATTCGTTTTCGTACGTAGCTTGACCAAAAGAAGCTAATCCAACTATAACATTGCCATCTTTAATATTGGCATTGTTTATTACGTCGCTACGTTTCATTCTTGCGGTTACGGTAGAATCAACTATGATAGTTCTTACCAAATCACCAACATCGGCAGTTTCACCTCCTGTTGAATGTATGGTAACTCCAAATTTTGTCAATTCTTTTATTAATGCTTCTGAACCATTGATAATGGCAGATATTACTTCACCCGGAATTACATTTTTATTTCTACCAATAGTTGAAGAAAGTAATATGTTATCAGTGGCACCAACACAAAGGAGGTCATCAATATTCATGATAAGTGCATCTTGCGCAATACCTTTCCATACGGACAGATCACCGGTTTCCTTCCAATACATATATGCTAATGAAGATTTTGTACCGGCACCATCGGCGTGCATTACAATGCAAAATTCATCATCATTCGTTAAATAGTCGGGAACAATTTTGCAAAACGCTTTAGGAAAAAGACCTTTATTTATCTTTGCAATGGCTTTATGTACATCTTCTTTTGAAGCAGAAACACCTCTGAGATTGTAACGATGGTCTGAAGATGAACTCATAAAGTTGATATTAATTAGGTTAATAATTACCTCTATTTTTTAGTTGTTTTATTGACTTTCTTAGCAAGGTATAATTTCTTCTTATTATAATCTATAACGGCTTTCCCTTTTTCCAAAATATCAGCACCAATAATTCCATTGATCTCTTTGGCACTTTGTTTCTTTAATGCATTATTGATATGTGATAGGTCTAACAACACAAGATTTACTTTACTAAGTTTAAAATCACCTATTTTTAGGGTGTTTTTTTTAGAAATTTGCGTATCAATTTCTGTTGTTCCTGCACCCGCAGCTTTGTGATCAGTTTCTTCGGTAAGAAGATTAAATTTTGAAATTTCATCAAATCCCACACATGAATTTGAGGCACCTGTGTCTAATATAAAATAGCCTTTATTACCATTTATTTTTGCTTCAATTTCAAAATGATTCGTGGCTGTTTTTTTGAGTTTAATACTATGGTAATTTTTATCTACTAAGAATTTTTTTAAGCTCATAAAGTTATATAACCGATTTGAATTGCTCTAAAAATCGCACATCGTTTTCGAAAAACATCCTTATATCTGGTATTTGATATAATAGCATTGCAATACGCTCAATACCCATACCAAAAGCATATCCAGTATACTTTTCAGGGTCAATATTCGTATTTTTTAATACGTTCGGATCAACCATACCACAACCCATGATCTCTAACCATCCGGTACCTTTGGTAATTCTATAATCGGTTTCCGTTTTTAAACCCCAATAAATATCTACTTCTGCACTTGGCTCAGTAAATGGAAAATAAGAAGGTCGCAATCTAATTTTAGATTTACCAAACATCTCTTTGGTAAAATAGATCAACGTCTGTTTTAGATCAGCAAATGAAACATCTGTATCTATATATAATCCTTCAACTTGATGGAAAATACAATGTGAACGCGCTGAAATGTCTTCATTTCTAAATACTCTACCTGGAGAAATGGTTCGTATTGGAGGTTTGTTGTTTTCCATATAACGAATTTGTACTGACGAAGTGTGAGTACGCAATAACATGTCAGGATTCTTTTCTACAAAAAAGGTGTCTTGCATATCCCTGGCCGGATGATATTCAGGTAAATTCAAGGCCGTAAAATTATGCCAGTCGTCTTCAATTTCAGGACCTTCAGAAATGGTAAATCCAATACGAGAAAACACCTCTATAATTTGATTTTTTACTATTGATATTGGATGGCGTGACCCTAATTCGATTGGTTCAGCGGGCCTTGTTAGATCGCCATAAATATTTTGGTATTCAGACTCACTATTTAAGGTGTCAGTAAGTTCGTTAACTTTATCGGTAGCAGCATTCTTTAAAGTGTTTAAGGCTTGTCCGAAATCTTTTCGCAATTCAGCATCAACATTTTTAAATTCAGCAAATAATTCTTTCAATAAGCCTTTACTACCCAGATATTTTATTCTGAACGTCTCAATTTCATCCGTAGAAGTGGCTTTAAAAGCCTTAACTTCATTGATTAATTCATGTACTTTATCTAACATTATCTTTTCAAGATTAAGATGCAAATTTAATGTTTTATCTCAATTGTTGGGCCTATTCTTTTGATAAACTATTGTTGATTTTGTAATCCGATTTATAAGTTATTTTTTTTATTAAAACAAAATGAAAAATATGATTAATATCAATTAATGATATGATAAATATAGTTACTTTTGCTATCAATAAATTGTAAAATAAATAAAAATAACCTATTAAAATTATGAAATCAAAAATAAAAGGTTTTATGGATTTGGTGAAACAACGCAACCAACATGAACCAGAATTTTTACAAGCCGTTGAGGAAGTAGCAGAAACAGTTATTCCTTATATCGTAAATCACGACATATATTATGGGAAAAATGTTTTATTGCGTATGGTTGAACCAGAAAGAGTAATGATGTTCCGAGTACCATGGGTGGATGACAAAGGAGAAATTATTGTAAATCGAGGTTTTAGAATTCAAATGAACTCTGCAATCGGACCTTATAAAGGTGGTTTACGTTTTCATCCAACAGTAAATTTAAGTATTCTTAAATTTTTAGCCTTTGAGCAAGTATTTAAAAATGCTTTGACAACATTGCCAATGGGCGGTGGTAAAGGAGGATCTGATTTTGATCCTAAAGGAAAATCAGATGATGAAATAATGCGCTTTTGCCACAGTTTCATGGCAGAATTATGTCGTCATATAGGGCCTAATACGGATGTTCCTGCTGGGGATATTGGTGTTGGAGGAAGAGAGATTGGTTTCTTATTTGGTATGTATAAAAAAATACGAAATGAATTCACGGGTGTTTTAACCGGTAAAGGACTTTCTTGGGGTGGATCATTAATTCGTCCTGAAGCAACGGGCTATGGTACCGTTTATTTTGCAGAAAGCATGCTTGAAACAAGAGGAGATTCTCTTAAAGGTAAAACTGTTTCGATTTCAGGTGCAGGTAATGTTGCGCAATATGCCTGTGAAAAAGCAACTCAGTTAGGAGCCAAAGTGGTTACTTTATCAGATTCATCAGGTTATGTTTACGATAAAGAAGGCATTGATGCTGATAAATTAGCATTTGTAATGGAACTTAAAAATGAAAAACGAGGAAGAATTAATGAATATGTAGATAGATACCCTCAAGCTAAGTTCTTTAAAGGAGAAAGACCTTGGGGCGTTAAATGTGATGTAGCGATGCCATGTGCAACTCAAAATGAAGTTAATGGCGAAGAAGCGAAAACATTATTAAGTAATGGTTGTTTTGTAATAAGTGAAGGAGCCAATATGCCTTCTACACCAGAAGCGGTTCATGCATTCCAGTCAGCTAGAATTTTATATGCTCCTGGTAAAGCATCTAATGCCGGTGGTGTTGCAACTTCAGGTTTGGAAATGAGTCAAAACTCTTTACGAATCAATTGGAGTCGTGAAGAGGTAGATGCCAAGCTGAAAAAAATTATGACAGATATTCATGATTCTTGTATAGAATTTGGTAAGGAAGAAGATGGATATATTGATTATGTAAGAGGAGCAAACATAGCCGGTTTTGTTAAAGTTGCAGATGCAATGTTAGCACAAGGAGTTGTTTGATCGAAATTTATTTATTTACACAAAAAAGGGTTGCCAAATGGCAACCCTTTTTCTTTTTATATTTGTTAGGTATTGAATGAAGTAGCAAAATATAGAAAAATTATTCATGTTGATATGGATGCCTATTATGCATCTGTAGAACAGCTAGACGATCCAAATCTTATTGGGAAACCATTAGCTGTTGGGGGAGGTAGCGAAAGAGGGGTAGTGGCAGCTGCAAGTTATGAAGCGCGTAAGTTTGGAGTTCGTTCAGCAATGAGTGGCGTATTGGCAAGAAAAAAATGTCCACATTTAATATTTGTAAAACCTCGTTTCGATCGTTATAAAGAAATTTCAAATAAAATAAGAAAGATATTTTTTGATTATACTAATTTGGTTGAACCTTTATCATTAGATGAAGCTTATTTAGATGTTACACTTAACAAGCAGAATTTTCCATCAGCAACACTGCTGGCGAAAGAAATTAGAAAACGAATTTTTGATGAGGTAGGTTTAAGAGCATCAGCGGGTATTTCAATTAATAAGTTTATTGCTAAAGTTGCTTCAGATATTAATAAACCAAACGGGCAAAAAACCATACCTCCTGAAGAAGTAATTACTTTTTTAGAAGAGTTACCTATTGAAAAATTTCATGGTATTGGAAAAGTTACTGCAGCTAAAATGTATAATATGGGGATTTTCACGGGTAAAGATCTAAAAGAAAAGTCAATAGATTTTTTGACTGAACATTTTAAGAAGGCTGGAGGTCACTATTATAATATCGTACGCGCTATCCAGCATAGCGAAGTTAAAACAAACAGGATCCAAAAATCAGTTGCCACCGAACATACGTTTATTACAAACTTGACATCAGAGGTCTATATGTTGGAAAAACTGGAAA
>CAZJCZ010000073.1:7497-11279 GCA_964544575.1 uncultured Flavobacteriaceae bacterium
TATCAGTATTTTCAATTTGCACAAAAAAAATACAAAATGCGTTTAGGTAGTTTTAGAATTGACTAAAAAGAAAATCTTTGGGGCCATCCCGTCTAATTCCTTCGTTGGCAAATGACTCAAATTGATCGATATACTTTCTAAAGAGGTTGGACAATAAGAAGCGTATATTGTAATAAGCTTCGTCGTTGTTTCTTGTAGTTCTCGCGCATAATTACTGTTAGCACTCCTCTGGATTTCTTTGGTTGTACAACTTCAAAAGCCAAACGGATATTATAACACTCCAAACGCATCTACTTTGAATGATAATTCAATTTTAACTAACTTTTTTTAATAAATGAGATCAGCATAAGAACCCAACCTACGATAAATAATAGGCCACCGAATGGTGTGATGAACCAGATAGATTTAGGATTAATTCCACCCGCTGTTATTGCGTAAATTGAGCCTGAAAAGAGCAATATGGCTATAAAAAATAACAAACTAATCCAATTTTTGGTTTGTGAAGAAAAACCATTGTATGTATTAACGAATAACAAAATAATCACATGGAACATTTGATATCTAACACCGGTTTCAAAACTTTGTAACGCTTCAATTGCTAATTTTTCTTTGAGAGCATGAGCCCCAAAAGCACCTAAGATAATAGCTAAAATTCCTAAAATGGCCGTAATAATTAAGTTCTGTTTCATGTTTTTTTTATAAATGTAGTATATATTTTAATAATTTATATTTACGGCATTAATTTTTTAATATGGAAGCATCTCAAAAAAAATTAAAAATAGTCTTGAGGTCAACTTTTATTCATCAAATTCATCTTGCAAAGACAAAACAGGAAAGCAAAGGAATCAAAAGTTTTATAGTGGAAGAACATATAACGTATACTACCGGAACAGCTTTTATAGAAGACTATAAATTAATGGTTAATGATACCGATTTCCATGAGGCACATACAATCTTAAGTTTGCATAAAACATAAGTTTTTTTATAGAGTATTCTGGTTCAAATTTTATACTTTCGTGTTAATAATTTAATTGAAAATATGAGAAAGATTTTGGTTATTGGTGCAGGTCGTTCATCATCATCATTAATAAAATATTTACTTGACAAATCCACTGTAGAAAACCTTCAAATTATTGTGGCAGATGTTTTTAAACAAACAGCTGAAGAAAAAATACAAAATCATAAAAACGGAATAGCAATTGCTTTAGATGTCCTTGATAATAAATCTAGAACCGATGCTATTAAAAATGCTGATATTGTTATTTCTATGTTACCTCCAAGTATGCATTTTGAAGTAGCTAAAGATTGTGTTGTATATAAGAAAAATATGGTTTCAGCTTCTTACATTTCAACAGAAATGAAATCGTTGGATGAGGAAGTTAAAAAACAAGGGTTGGTTTTTATGAATGAGATAGGGGTAGATCCTGGAATTGACCATATGAGCGCTATGCAAGTCATAGATAGAATTAGAGTGAATGGTGCAAAAATGCTATTATTTGAGTCGTTTACGGGAGGTCTGGTTGCGCCGGAGAGCGATACTAATTTATGGAACTACAAATTTACCTGGAGCCCAAGAAATGTTGTAATAGCAGGTCAGGGAGGAGCCGCAAAGTTTATTCAAGAAGGAAAGTATAAATATATTCCATATCATAAATTATTTAGAAGAACTGAATTTTTAAATATTGTTGGCAGCGGTAAATTTGAGGCCTATGCAAACAGAGATTCTTTAAAATATATTAAAGAATATGGTTTGGATGATATTTTAACAATGTACAGAGGTACTATTAGACGTGTCGGTTTTTCAAGAGCTTGGAATTTGTTTGTTAGATTAGGAATGACCGATGATAGTTATGTCATGGAAGGTTCAGCAGAGATGAGTTACCGGGATTTTACTAATTCGTTTTTAGCCTATAACCCTAATGATTCTGTTGAACTTAAACTACGTTCATACTTAAAGATTGAGCAAGATGATATCATTTGGGATAAATTGTTGGAATTGGATATTTTCAATCCAACAAAGAAAATTGGATTAAAGGATGCAACGCCTGCTCAAATTCTAGAAAAGATATTGATGGATAGCTGGTCTTTGCAAGAAGATGATAAAGATATGATCGTAATGCAGCATAAATTTGGTTACGAATATAAAGGGGAGAGGCGTCAAATAGAATCGAGTATGGTGGTTATTGGCGAAGATCAAACCTACACAGCAATGGCCAAAACAGTTGGCTTACCTGTTGGGATAGCTACTTTGTTGATTTTGAATAAAAAGATTACTACACCAGGAGTACAAATGCCCATTACAAAAGAAGTTTATGAGCCTATTTTGGAAGAATTAAAAGAACAGGGTATTATTTTCAATGAAATAAAAGTGCCTTACTTAGGATATAACCCAAATTTTGTAAATGGGTAATATTTGAAAGTTTATGGGCTACATTTTCAGATAAAAATCTTTGACCAGCTCTTGATATTCTGCAGTATAATAATGACGTTGATTTTCAATGATTAATAAGTCAATTTCTTGTTCTCTTTTTTGAAAAGAAAACTCTAATAAACTGCGTTTTATTGCTGTTGTTTGTGATCCTTTTATCCTGCAAATTTTAGAAACAAAGAGGTTATTTTTTTCGGCGAGGGCGATAAAATCAATTTCTTCTTTAAAAGGAATAATCACTGAAAAAATCCCACTTTCAGATAATAGTTTTGATACAGAAACCAGCAAACTCTCGAAGGATAAGGCCGAGGTGAATCTGGCTTTATTTCTTGCTTTACTATTGCTTTCAAAGTCATCATTGTAAAAGGGAGGGTTTGATATAATTAGATCGTATTTGTCATCTTCCTCTTTCGTAAATTCATTTAACGATATATGGTAACAAAACAATCTATCATTCCATGGTGAGCTTTCAAAATTTTCTACGGCTTGTTCATATGCATTCCCGTCGATTTCTAAAGCATCAATCAGTCCAGCTTCACTTCGCTGAGCTAATTGCAAGGCAATGACACCTGTACCGGTACCAATATCCAATATTGAATTTGGGTTATGCTTTATTGAGGTCCAGGCACCTAGCAAAACTCCATCTGTACCAATTTTCATGGCGCATTTGTCTTGATGAATAGTAAATTGTTTGAATTTGAAAGGGTTTTGTGACACAACTATAAATACATCTCAATTAATCCTTCTGGCGTCTCAACAGTGATCGTTTTATTTTTTCTATCAACTTTTTTTATAAAAGCATCGATCATAGGAATTAATAATTCTGTATCTCCATTTTTTACCTCAAATAATGGTTGAGCTGTACTATCATTGATTCCACTTATAATACCAACCTTACCAAAATTTAGGTCCTCAATAGTAAATCCAATAACTTCATGATAGTAAAATTTATTTCCCGTAAGTTTTGGCAATAAATCCAATGGCAAATAAACATCAGACTTTAAAATAGCTTCTGCATCAGCTTCCGTAGATACATCTTCAAATTTCACACGTAATTGATTGCCTTTTTGCAACAAGCTTTTTTCAATAAAAAAAGGTAAAAAGTTTTTGCCAAGATCAACAAAAACAGCATTCAAATCGGCATACAATTCAGGTTCATCAGTATCTAGTTTTATCACTACTTCACCTCTAAAGCTGTGTTTTCTTACAATCTTTCCTAAATAAAAACAATCCTTTTTTTGCATAATTTACAAATAAAAAAAACCTGACAAATATTTGTCAGGTTTAAAGATATAAAAAAGTATTATTTATTCTTTTTCTTTTGAAGGCTCTTCCTTTGTTGGAGTTTCCTCTT
>CAZJCZ010000074.1:0-11020 GCA_964544575.1 uncultured Flavobacteriaceae bacterium
AGCATTCAAATTCTTAATATTTTCAGTCTAAATCTTGGATTAAAACCACACTTACAACCAATCTGAAAGTTTAAAAATTAATAACTTTGTCTAAAGCGTCATCTTCATCTTTCCTCATGAAATTTGCCTGATAATTTATTGTAGTAGTTATCGAAGAATGACGATATAACTTTTGAAGCATTTGTATTGGTATTTTATCTCCCGAAATATTACCAAAACTATGTCTTGCGATATGCATGCTCATATTTTTCTTTATTCCGACTTTAGCGGCAATTTTTTTTAAATGTCTATTTAAATTTCTATTGACAGTATGAATTCGTCTAGTCAACATCTTTTTATCAGATAAATTTACTCCACTTAAATCTGGAAAAACCAAGCTATTTGAATTCTCAAGGTATCGGTACAAAATCAAGATCTTTTTAGCCTTATAGGGAATTTTCAGAGAAACTAATTTTTTATTCTTACCCATTCTGTAATATAAACGACCATCTTTAAAATCCGACCATTTTAATTGAAGTATATCTCCTACTCTAATCCCGGCGAAATAAAAACTTAATAACCAAATATTCAGAGCGTGTTGTTGAGCACTAGACAAGTTTTGGACATTTTCTAAAAGTTTAATTTCTTTTATTGATAACCCATTTTTCTCAGATTCAGGAAATTTAATTTGAATTTTTCCTCTACCAAATGGGTAATTTTCCCTATTTACTACCGATCCTGCTATTGCTCTATTATAAATTGTTCTTATGACTAGTAAATAATTCATCACCGTTCTGTGTGATTTTTTCTCCGTATGAATTAAAAAGATTTCGAACTTTTTTAATAAATTTATAGAAAGTTCTTTGAATGGTAATTCATTTTTACCAACAAATTGTTTGAATTTGTTTACTCTACTTCTATTAGCACTAAGTTGATTATATTTTTCACTTTTCAATAAAAAGCCGAGATACTCATCTGCAACATTAAAAAAGTCTGTTTTTCCTTTACTAACAATCTCCTTTTTGATACTAAATATTGATTGAGAATCATTTCGAGATTCGGATTCTAACAACTTTTCATTCGTTTCGGTAAGTTTTGTGAGAATTAAA
The DNA here is from genome assembly GCA_964544575.1 of uncultured Flavobacteriaceae bacterium. Lineage (GTDB taxonomy): Bacteria > Bacteroidota > Bacteroidia > Flavobacteriales > Flavobacteriaceae > Aureibaculum. The sequence goes on from CAZJCZ010000074.1 coordinate 1,089, forward strand.
TGATTTAACCTAGCTGAATTAGGATGAGATCTTTTAATTTTTCTATTAGTTTTATCCCAAAATTTTTCATTGATATATTGACCTGTAAATATATAGCTAGTTCTTCTATTCTTAGTTATACGAATTGCAATTGGGTACAACTTTTGAGCATTAGGTTTCTTTCTTAAAGTAGCTTGAACTGTTGCCATATTTTATATCTTGTAAAACAAAGATACAAAATACAGGTACAACATAGGTACAACATTTGTTGATTTTAAAGAGTATTCTTTGGTATCAAATAAAATTAATAATATTATAATCAATTGATTTTCAGGCGTATTATTGTTTTTTGTGGTGGTATGTCCAAATTTTCATAACCCTGAGGTCACGAGTTCAAATCTCGTTCTCGCTACAAAAAAAATCCAAGCTTTAAGCTTGGATTTTTATTTTTATCCTATCTAATTAAACACTTATAACAACAAGTTTTTATTAATTCCTAATATATTATCCTTGGTATATTGATCAATAAAGTTATCCGTAAAATAACGTTTCCCTAGTAACTCTTGATATTTTAAGGTGTTTTGAACATCCCGATCCGTATATTCCTTTAGCATTGGCTTTGCTAATTCAGCAAAGCTATAATGCCAAGGTTCATATCTGAATCCTCTTCTGGTATGATCATTTGTATACACCCTAAAGAAGCCATATTTATGTGCGTTATAGTCCATCCACTCCCTAAAGCTTTTATACATACCATTACCGTGATAGTGTTTTGTATTTAAAGGGTATTGCGAAGTTTTAACAGTGCCATCAACTACATCAATCTCTGTGCCCCAATGATGGCGTGAACTACCAGGTATAGCTGTATATCTAATATTGTAATTTACGGCTGTTTGTGGAGACAAATGACGAGATCTGTATCGTTTGTACTTACGTGTCCAAATTAAATTTTGATGATTAAAACTTCTATAGCTAGAGACCACTCGAACACTTAAGCCGCTTTTACGTGCAGCACTATTCATGTCTAAAAAAGCTTCATTTACCCTTTTAAGAACTTTATAACCATTACCATACAATGCTGGCAAACTTCTACCAATTAAATATTTATCTGTATAATTACTCGAGGAAGTTGATAATGCAAAACTAGGTGTCGAGATTATTGCAATACTTGCAAAAGCCGAAGTTTTTAAAAATTTTCTTCTGGAATTCATTGTTAGGGGTTACAACTAATTTTTATTAAACATACATCTACTATACAATTACTCCTCTTAAATTGTATTATAAATTGATATTCTATATTGAAAATAAAATTAAATGAATAATTATCTTTATTGGAATATGACAAATCATTGTTATTAACAATTTATATATAGAAGTGTCGGCTGATAATTAGAAATTTAATAGATATTTTTCTACTTTAAATCTTTGTTTTATAGTGGTCTAAGAAAATCATACTTAAAAATAACGTTATGAACATTATTAACAAAAATTGTTAATTACTCACTTTTATGAACTTTATTTTAATATAAATAGAATCTAAAACTCTTATTTCGAGAAGAGAAATTTCAAATTTAATTTAATTTTTAACCTTTTTACTCCCTTCATACATTTCATATTTTACTAATCTACATTCTAACTTACCATTAAACACTTTTATTTTTTTTGAAGTTCGTAAGCCAACATTTTTTAAACCATTCTCAAAATCTGATGTGATAAGCCAAGCATTAGTGTTTGTATAGCTACGTTTTAAAGTATTACCAATTTCTTTGTAAAATACCGGTACATCTATTTCTAAACGCTCTCCATAAGGTGGATTAAATAATATGATCGTTTTCCCCTCAACTCCTTTTTCTGTCTCAAAAAAGTTAGCTTGTTTTACCTTAATAAAATCTTCTAAATGTGCATTTTCAATATTGTCAGTCGCTTTTCTTATTGCTGATGGTGCCTTATCATAACCCATAATTACGGCATAAGAATCTTTCACTTTTTTTAATAATGAATTTCTAATTGTATTGAATAAATCTTCATCAAAATCATTCCATTTTTCAAAACCAAATTCCTTTCTATTAATATTCGCTGGAATATTGTTGGCAATCATTGCCGCCTCAATCAAAATAGTTCCACTCCCACACATGGGATCAATAAAATTTTGAGTGCCGTCATAACCGCTAAACAAAACCAATCCCGCAGCTAAAACTTCATTAATTGGGGCAATATTAGTTGCACTTCTATAACCTCTTTTGTGCAAAGAATCGCCTGAACTGTCTAATGAAACCGTACAAGTGTCTTTTTGAATATGTATATTGATCTGTAGATCCGGATGTTTAACATCTACATTAGGCCTTTTTCCATATTTATCTCTAAAATAATCAGCAATAGCATCCTTAGATTTAAGCGCGAGATAATATGAGTGCGTAAATTTTTCAGAATTTGTTACGGCATCAATGGCAAAAGTTCCATCTATGTTCAAATATTGTTCCCATTCAATAAGTCGTATTTTATTGTATAGGTCTTCTTCTGAATCAACTTTAAAACTTTTGATAGGTTTTAAAATCCGTACCGTAGTTCTTAAGGCTAAATTAGCCTTGTACATAAAACCTATATCCCCTACAAAAGAAACATTTCTTACACCAACTTTAATTTCTCTAGCCCCGAGCGTAAGTAATTCTTTGGCCAATAATTCTTCAAAACCGAATAAGGTTTTGGCTACCATTTTAAAATTTTCGTTCATTTAAAAAAAATTCAATGCAAAAATAGGTTAATTATAATTGCTACTATTTGATTTCTTACTTTTGTAAGCAATTTTAGATTATGTCTCAAAAGCAAGAGTGGTTTAAAGATTGGTTTGATACCAAATATTACCATATTTTATATCAAGATAGAAATGATGATGAAGCGCAGCTTTTTATGCAAAATCTTCTTTCATTCATTAAGCTCCAAAAGAATAGCAAATTATTAGATATGCCTTGTGGTAAGGGAAGGCATGCTATTTTTTTGAATTCATTAGGATATGATGTTATCGGTGCTGACCTATCAGAAAACAGTATTAATTATGCTAAAGCGTTCACTAATAACACCTTAAATTTTTTAGTCCACGATATGCGCCAACCTTTTAATACAAAGTTTGACGCTATATTCAATTTGTTTACTAGTTTTGGATATTTTGATGATGAAGAAACTAACATTAAGGTTTTACATAATTTAAAAAAAGGATTAAAAGAAAACGGAGTTTTAGTTGTTGATTTTATGAATGTAAATTATGTTCAACAACACCTCGTTGCAGAAGAAATTATAACCAAGAACAATATCGTGTTCAACATAAAAAGAAGTATCAAAGATAATTTTATCGTTAAAGAAATTAACTTTACTGCTGATGGTAGAGAACATTATTTTATTGAACGTGTTAAGTATTTGTCATTAGAAACTTTAAAAAACTTTATAAAAAAGGCAAATCTAAAATTAAAACATACTTTTGGAGATTATTCACTTTCAGCTTTTGACAGTAAAAAATCGAGCCGATTAATTCTTATATTAGAATGAATGTATTAGCATTATTATTATCAGTTATTGTCGGGGTATTACTTGTTTTGGGACTAAAACCCCATACAAAAATCATTCAACTATTTCTTTCTTTTAGTGGAGCCTACTTATTGTCAATAACCGTATTGCATTTATTGCCCGAAGTATATGAATCACAGCAAGTTAATATTGGGCTTTATATTCTCATTGGAATTTTATTACAGAGTGTCCTGGAATATTTTTCCAAAGGTGCGGAACATGGCCATATTCATGCACACCCACATTTAAAAGGTATACCATGGTTACTTTTTATTAGTTTAAGTTTACATGCCTTTTTTGAAGGGATCCCACTAGGAGTGGCTAATGGTAATGTATTGTTATGGGCAATTGTAGTGCATAAAATACCCATTACGGTAGTGTTATTTATATTTTTATTGAATGCCGAATTATCAAAAAAGTATATTTACATATTTATGGTTGTATTTGCTTTGATGAGTCCTTTAGGCCTTTCCTTAAGCAAGGAAATGGTGATTTTTGATTCATATCATGTCGAAATTACCGCTATTATTATTGGTATATTTTTACATATAGCGACGGCAATTTTGTTTGAAAGCACTCAAAATCATCAATTTAATTTTAAAAAATTTATTTCTGTTCTAGTAGGATTTTCGGTCGCTTTTATCAGTACCCAGCTTGGGGCATAATATTAATTTCCGACGTCGCTTATAAATTTAACGCGCATTAAACGTAACTCATCTTCATCATAATCACCCTCAAATTCATCTAATGCTGTCTGTATCTTATCTGATTCAGCTTCCATAAAATAGTCATGAATTTCTTCCTGCTGGTCTTCATCTAACATATCTCCCAAACAGTAATCAATGTTTAGTTTAGTACCTGAATAAACTATACTTTCCAATTCTTTGGTTAGCTCTTCCATAGTTAATCCTTTAGCTTTTGCTATATCAATTAAAGGTAGTTTTTTATCAGTATTTTGAATAATAAACAACTTCAAAGCAGAGTTTGTACCTGTACTTTTTACTACCAGATCATCTGGTCTTAAAATGTCGTTCTCTTCAACATATCTGGCAATTAGATCAACAAATTCTTTACCAAATTTTTTAGCTTTTCCATCACCAACCCCATGGACATTATAAAGGTCTTCAACAGTTGTAGGGTATTTTATGGTCATATCTTCCAATGATGGGTCTTGAAAAACAACAAAAGGAGGCACTCCTAATCTTTTACCAACCCTTTTTCTTAGATCTTTAAGCATTCCCATTAGTTTCTCATCCGTTCCACCACCAGCACTTTTAGCATTGGTAATGATATTGCTATCATCATCTCTATCATAGATGTGATCTTCAGTCATCATAAATGAAGCAGGATTTTTAATGAATTTCTCACTTAAAGGTGTCAATTTTAAGACACCATATTGCTCAATTTCTTTCGCAAGATAACCTGCAACCAAAACTTGACGTATTAAAGCCATCCAAAACTTATCATCCTTTGCACTACCACTACCAAAATAGGCTTGACTATCTGTTCTTCGAGATTTTAATAAAGCATTTGATTTCCCTATTAATGTATTTACAACTTCCTTAGCCTTATATTCTTGATTGGTATCTCTTATAACCTCTAGCAATGTTTTAACCTCGTCCTTTGCTTCTGTTTTCTTTTTGGGATTTCTTACATTATCATCCATATCGGCACCATCTCCATTCACTTCATCAAATTCTTCTCCAAAATAATGTAACAAAAATTTTCTACGAGACATTGATGTTTCTGCGTACGAAACTACTTCTTGTAACAAAGCATGACCAATATCTTGCTCAGCAATGGGCTTGCCTGATAAAAATTTTTCCAATTTTTCGATATCTTTATATGCATAATATGCCAAGCAATAGCCTTCTCCTCCATCTCTACCGCCACGACCAGTTTCCTGATAATAACTTTCTAAACTTTTAGGAATATCATGATGAATTACAAAGCGTACATCCGGTTTGTCAATCCCCATCCCAAAAGCAATAGTGGCTACCACAACATCAACATCCTCCATCAAAAACATATCTTGATGTCTGGCTCTCGTTTTAGCGTCTAAACCAGCGTGATATGGAACTGCCTTAATGCCATTAACCTGTAAAATTTGAGCGATTTCTTCAACTTTCTTTCTGCTTAAACAATAAATAATTCCCGACTTATTGGCATATTTTCTAACAAATCTTATAATGTCTTTGTCTATCTCTTTAGTTTTAGGTCTTACTTCGTAAAACAAATTGGGTCTATTAAAAGAGGCTTTAAAAGTATTCGCATCTGACATGCCCAAATTCTTTAAAATATCTTCCTGCACTTTTTCAGTTGCAGTGGCGGTTAAACCAATAATAGGTACATCATCAATTCTCTCAATAATGCTTTTAAGGTTTCTATATTCAGGTCTAAAGTCATGACCCCATTCTGAGATACAATGGGCTTCATCAATAGCAACGAAAGAAATTTTTTGCTTTTTTAAAAAATCGATATACTCTACTTTGGTCAAAGATTCTGGAGCAACATACAATAGTTTGGTAATACCATTTTCGATATCATTCATCACTGTTTTAACCTCACCCTTATTTAAAGAAGAATTTAATACATGGGCAATACCATAGTCCGTTGAAATACCCCTTAGAGCATCAACTTGATTTTTCATTAAGGCAATCAAAGGAGATACAACAATAGCCGTTCCTTCCTGTACCAAAGCTGGGAGTTGATAGCATAATGATTTACCTCCTCCGGTGGGCATAACTACAAATGTATTATGCCTTCCTATCAAACTTTTAATAACGTCTTGCTGTAATCCTTTAAATTGGCTGAAACCAAAATATTTTTTTAAGGCTTCCTGTAAATCTAAATTTGTCACTTGTATTTATAATTTATCTATATTTTTAGATACATTTGCAACTAAAGATACCACTTTATTTTTAAATATTTTCAATTTTGAATAGTGACAAAGATATTTTAGACATTCCTGTGAAACCTATTCCTGTTGAAAATATGAGGATAGCGAATTTAATCAATTTTTTAAAGAAGTTTTTTAATAATTCGGTTAAATTTATCCTAAAATCAAAAATAATTATTGATGTTACCAACATTCATAGAAGTGGCTATATTAAAGAAATATTAACTACAAAGAGTATGACTTTCAAAAGAGGTTATTCAATCACTCAATATGTTTAAAGAAGGAATAATTTAATATGACAAAAGAGAATAATGAAATGTCGTTCTTAGACCATCTTGAAATATTAAGGTGGACTCTTGTTCGATCAGCATCTGCGATATTCATTGTTTCCATGGGAGCGTTCGCAATGAAAGACTTTATTTTTAATAAAATAATTTTATTACCAAAAGACCCTAATTTTTTTACCTATCGATTTTTATGTTCGGTTTCCCAAAAATTTGGAACCAATGGGTTGTGCATTGATGAAATTCCATTTATTGTACAAAGTCGCACTATGGCAGGGCAATTTTCTGCTCATATTTGGACATCAATTACGGCTGGATTCATTTTGGCTTTTCCGTTTATATTATGGGAAATTTGGAAGTTTATAAAGCCAGGTTTATATGCAAAAGAAAGAAAAAACGCAAGAAGCTTTATCCTTATTTCTTCGTTTTTATTCTTTTTAGGAATTTTATTTGGTTACTACGTCATAACACCACTTTCTATTAACTTTTTAGGGGCATATAGAGTGGCTGATGAAGTTCGAAATAATATAGATTTGAGTTCATATATTGGCTTATTGAGAGCTTCTGTATTGTCTGCTGGATTGATTTTTGAGATGCCTATCATCATTTATTTTATGACAAAAATGGGATTGGTTACACCTGAATTTTTGAGGAAATACAGAAAATATGCCCTTGTATTAGTACTTATATTATCCGCGTTAATTACGCCTCCTGATGTTATTAGCCAAGTAATTGTAGCTATACCAATGATGATTCTTTACGAAGCAAGCATTACGATATCAAAGATAATTATCCGTAAAGAAAAGGAGAAAGCAAAGCTTTAATTTTATCAGATGGATCAAAAGGTAGATGAGTTTATTTCCAGACATAAAAACTTTGCTAATTGCTGACAGACATCAGAAAATTAATAAGGACTCAACCATTGATGCTGAATTGATATATTTGCATGTTCAAGAGGCTATAGAGAACGAAAAAAAGGGCTTAAAAATGAAAAGTGACTAAAAAACCGTTGATACTTCCTCCTGACCTTAAGAAGTTATTAGCTGAGAATAAGTTGCTTACTAAAACTTTTAACGCATTGGCTTTAACCAAGAAAAGAGAATTTTCTGACTATATTAGCGAAGCCAAACAAGATGAAACCAAAGCGAAACGCATAGAAAAAATTATTAATAAATGATTTTAAGAGCAGAAAATATAGAAAAAATATATGGCAACCGAAAAGTTGTCAAGGGAATTTCGCTTCAGGTAGAGCAAGGTCAAATAGTAGGATTATTAGGGCCAAATGGTGCCGGAAAAACAACCTCTTTTTATATGATCGTTGGGATGATTGAGCCAAACCAAGGAAAGATTTTTTTGAATAATGAAGACATTACGGATGACCCCATGTATAAAAGGGCCCAAAAAGGAGTTGGATATCTTGCTCAAGAAGCTTCGGTCTTTAGAAAACTATCAGTAGAAGATAATATTTTAGCCGTCTTACAGTTTACGGGTCTCTCAAAAAAACAACAAAAAGAAAAGTTAGAATCATTGATTGAAGAATTTGGTTTGGGTACTGTCCGTAAAAATAGAGGGGATCTACTTTCAGGCGGTGAACGAAGACGTACAGAAATAGCCAGAGCGTTGGCCTCTGATCCGAAATTTATTTTATTAGATGAACCTTTTGCTGGAGTTGATCCTATCGCCGTTGAAGATATTCAAAGTATTGTAGCACATTTAAAAGATAGAAATATTGGTATTTTGATCACAGATCATAATGTACAAGAAACACTGGCCATTACGGATAAAACATATCTTATGTTCGAAGGCGGTATATTAAAAGAAGGAACACCGCAAGAGTTAGCTGAAGATGAGATGGTTAGAAAAGTATATCTAGGTGAAAGCTTTGAACTTAAAAAAGCCAAAAAGTTTTAATTCTTCATAAATTAGATCAGAACAATATATAACTTCTTGATTAACTAATTAGTTTAACTGATCTTATCTATATAAAGTAAAGTTTCCTTTAAATACTCTAGTGTCATCAGGTTGATTTAGCTTAACGATATACCAATAATCACCTGATGGTAATAATTTATTATTATAATAACCATTCCAAGCAGTGCGGTTTCCTTTATAAGTGGCAATTAAACGCTGGTATCTGTCAAAAATGACAACAGTTAAATTCGGGTAAATTTCAATATTCCTTGGATACCAAGTGTCATTAATACCATCACCATCGGGTGTAAAGAAATTAGGTATTTCTATATCTAAAAATTCCAATTCAAAACTACGTTCAACTATACAACCTGTCGTGTCTCTAACATAGAAAATATAAGTTCCAGAGCTGATAATATCGAATACATTAGAGCTGCCAAAATCATTTTCATCATTCATTGCATATTCGTATTGCGGTTCTCCATTTGTAGCAATTACGGTATATTCATTTAATCCAGATTCTTCTAAATCTCCTATAACGACTGGTAGATAAGCATGAACTGTTATTGTTATTGGCTCGTCCTCACAGCCAGTACTATTATGCTCTACCGTTAAAGTATGCTCGCCATCAGCAACATCCTCGAAAAATCCGGTGGCTTGCTCAATAGTATCGTCTAAGGTATAGGTAACATCGTTGGCATACTGAGGGTCTACACTAGCAATAATTTGATTACTTGAACCTTCACATGAAAACTCCGTTTGGGCAGAAAAGTTCAAATCCACTAACTGATCAATAACCATATTTTCAATTGTTTCGCAAGAATTAACACCTTTGACCTTGCGTATAATAATTTCGTAATTTCCTTTCGTTAATCCAGTAAAAATTGGCGAAATTTGAAATGAGACTCCTCCGTCAATACTATAAGAAAGGGTATTCCCTGCAGAATTATTAGTAATATTCACAGTTGCAGAACCATCTGAATATCCTAAACAAACTATATCTTCTGTGGTTATATTATATTGAATTTCTTCATCAAAATCAACAATTGCTGTTGTAGTAATAATACATTGATTTGCATCTCTTACAGTTATGACATGAGTACCTTGAGTAGTAACTTCAAAAATATTTAATTCTTGATATGTAGTTCCATTATCAATACTATATTCATAATCAGGTGTTCCTCCTGATGCCTCAATTTCTATCCTACCGCTTATTACATTACCATTACAGGGCATAATATTGTCTAAAACCGTATTGCTTGCTTGCAATAGTGTTGGTTCGCCAATAGTAATGGTTTGTA
>CAZJCZ010000075.1:0-10765 GCA_964544575.1 uncultured Flavobacteriaceae bacterium
AAGATTTATATAATTCTTCTACTTGTTTTGCTATTGCTATCCAGTCAAAATGTTCTTCGACTCGTTTTCTGCCATTTATTGCCATAGATTCTTTCAACTCTTTGTTGTTGATTACTTTGTTAACACCATCAGCAAGGTCTCTGGCGAATTTATCTGGGTCTGTTGGCTCAAAAGGAGCCACATTTTGTTGCTCAACAGGGACTAGAATTCCGGTTTCGCCATTTACCACAACTTCTTTTATTCCTCCAACAGCACTTGCCACAACAGCTGTTTTACAAGCCATTGCTTCAATATTTATAATGCCAAAAGGTTCGTATATAGATGGACAGCAGAATACATCTGCATGAGAATACAGTTGGATAACCTCCTCTTTTGGTAACATTTCATCAATCCAAATAACGTTGTGACGAGTCTTTTTTACTTCATTAACACTATCCTCCATTTCTTTACCAATTTCTTGGGTATCTGGGGCTCCTGCACATAATACTATTTGTGTATCTGGGTGAATATATTTGATAGCATTTACCAAATGTATGATACCTTTTTGCCGGGTTATTCTGCCAACAAAAAGCACATATGGTTTTGATCTATCAATGCCATATCTTTCTAATGTTGATGTTTCATCTGTAACAACATATTCTTCCAAATTAATACCATTATAGATAACTTTTACTTTTTTCTCATCAACATCAAAATATTTTAGCACATCTTCTTTGGTCTCTTTTGAAACTGCAATAAGTGCATCTGCCATTTCAAGGGCTGTTTTTTCTACCCAAGATGATGCATCATAACCTCTGCCTAATTGTTCTCTTTTCCAAGGTCTTAATGGCTCCAACGAATGGGTTGTTATAACTAATGGAATACCATAGCATAATTTTGCTATAATGCCAGCAAAATGGGCATACCAAGTATGGCAATGCACTACATCAGCGTCTATATCTTCTGCATTCATATGAATGCAAGTACTCAGTGTTTTTAAAACAGCTTTTAGTTTGTCGTCTGTATCATCAAAAACAGGATTATCATAAGGGAATCCTTTAACCGTTAGGTTTCCAGTTTTTTCGTCTTGATCACCAAAACTTCTTACATCTATATCTATCAGTTTAGCTAATTCTGCTGCTAAATATTCAACATGAACTCCCGCTCCTCCATAGACATATGGTGGAAATTCTCTTGTATAAAAAAGTGCCTTCATTATTGAACTGTTTTTTTTGAGTTGTTTATAATCATATAATTATCACTTTCAGGATTCCATACCTTAGTGTCAAGATCAATTAAGTTTCCAGAACACTTATCACTTTCATGACTTAATAAACCTTCTAAACCATGAGCATCGTTATTTAATTCGTCCATATAACATGGAGAAACTGTATTGACTTTCCATGCACATTTTATTCCTGAAGCTAGCGGGTTTATAGTTTGATTCCAATCTAATAGTCCAACTTTAAAAAATTCAAATGGCGGAATTTTAAACACATCATCATGCGAAAACTGTCCTTGATATTGTGCATTATGAATTGTAAGTACAGAAGGAATTTCTTTTAATGCTTCATATTTATAACAATGAGACATCATAAAAGGGATTAATCCTGTATGATGGTCATGACAATTTACGATAGTCGGTTTTTCTTTCAATTGTAAAATCCAGTCTAAAGCAGCAATTTGAAAAGCTAAAAATCTATCTGTATCATCCTTGGAATAAACATAATTTTTAAATAATAAATCATGGATATCAACTAAAAAAATGTCAAAGGTTAGTTCTTTTTTCTTTAAGGTTAATATTTTAAAATTATAACTTGTAAAACCCAAGCTCATTTCGGATTCATAAATAGTCTTGAACGAATTATTCTTGGCAAATTCATTATTATAAAAAGGAATGATAACATTACTATTTACACCAAGTTTATTTTGATATTCGACCAATGCTTTAAGAACATCTGCCAACCCACCAACTTTAGCAATTGGGTAACATTCGGCGCTGATATGGGTTATGTTCATTTATAATGTTTATCTACGTTATAAAATTACAAAATTATTTTATCAGCGTACTTAATGTGAAGTTATTTTTAGGGCAATAATAATTTAATGTAAAATATTAAAGATTATGTTAATTGTGATATCAAATGATTGTAAATATCTTAATCATTCAATTTAAGAACTGCCATAAAGGCCTCCTGAGGTATTTGTACATTACCTACTTGACGCATCCGTTTCTTTCCTTTTTTCTGCTTTTCTAATAATTTACGCTTACGAGAGATATCACCACCGTAACATTTGGCGGTTACATCTTTTCTAAGTGCTTTTATGGTTTCACGAGAAATTATTTTAGCACCGATGGCTGCTTGAATTGGAATGTCAAATTGCTGGCGTGGTATTAGTTGTCTTAGTTTTTCACACATTTTTTTACCAATATTATAGGCGTTGTCAGCATGAATTAAAGCAGAAAGGGCATCAACAGGTTGACCGTTCAACAAAATATCAACTCTTACTAATTTTGAAGGTTTTAGTCCAATTGGATGATAATCAAACGAGGCATATCCTTTAGAAACCGTTTTTAATCGATCATAAAAATCAAATACAATTTCTGCCAAAGGCATGTCAAATGTTAATTCTACCCTTTCGGTTGTTAAATAGGTTTGACTTGTAATTTCTCCACGTTTTTCTATACATAAACTCATTATGTTTCCAACATAATCAGATTTGGTAATGACAGAGGCTTTAATATACGGCTCTTCAACTCTATTTATTTTTGAAGGTTCTGGTAAATCGGATGGGTTATTTACCAATATAAATTGATCAGGATTTTTGTTTGTAAATGCATGGTATGAAACGTTGGGAACTGTCGTGATCACTGTCATATCAAACTCTCGTTCTAAACGTTCTTGCATAATTTCTAAATGCAACATCCCCAAGAATCCACATCTAAAACCAAAACCTAAGGCTGCCGAACTTTCAGGAATATATACTAAAGAAGCATCATTCAGTTGTAATTTTTCCATTGAATTACGCAATTCTTCGTAATCTTCAGTATCAACCGGATAAATACCAGCGAAAACCATCGGTTTTACATCTTCAAATCCGCCAATAATATTCTGAGTAGGATTTTTGGCATCGGTAATAGTATCACCTACTTTAACTTCGCTAGCTGTTTTTATTCCAGTAATTAAATAACCAACATCTCCAGCTTTAATACTTGGTTTAGGTGTTTGTGTTAATTTTAAAGTACCGACTTCATCAGCAAAATAATCTTTATCAGTGGCTACAAACTTTATATGTTGTCCCTTTTTAATTTCACCATTCATTACTCTGAAATAAGTCTCTACTCCTCTATAAGAATTATAAACCGAATCAAAGATCAATGCTTGCAAAGGCTCGTCTGGGTTACCTTTTGGAGGCGGAACACGCTCAATAATAGCTTTTAAAATTTCTTTAATTCCAATGCCGGTTTTGGCACTGGCAGGGATGATGTCTGAAGGGTCGCATCCTAATAAACCAACAATATCATCTGTAACTTCTTCAGGATTAGCACTCGGTAGATCTACTTTATTTAAAACGGGAATAATTTCTAGATCATTATCAAGTGCTAAATATAAATTCGAAATAGTTTGGGCTTGGATACTCTGTGCTGCATCAACAACTAACAGTGCACCTTCACATGCCGCTATAGAACGTGAAACTTCATAGGAAAAATCAACATGTCCAGGAGTATCAATAAGGTTTAATACATATTTTTCTCCTTCATATTCATAATCCATTTGAATGGCATGGCTTTTTATAGTTATGCCTCGTTCACGTTCCAAATCCATATTATCTAATAACTGATCTTTTTTTTCACGATCGGTCACAGTACCTGTAAATTCTAATAATCTATCGGCCAGAGTGCTTTTACCATGGTCAATATGAGCAATAATGCAGAAATTTCTAATATTTTTCATTCGTCGTTTTGCTGTCGGCTTTTGAGGCAACAAATATACTTAAATAATTGTTGTTCAAAATGCTTATTTTTGATAACAAAAGCTTTTCTAATAAATGAATTTTAAAAGATTAAGAAAATCAAAAAAACCAAATTATATTAGATCAATTACCTACATACTGTTGCTGTTTTTGGTAATTTATTTATGGATGAATGCCGAAGGTATCATTGAACGATTTTTCGGTAGAATTGACTAAAAAATAATCAAGTGAATATTCTTATCACGGGAGCTACGGGGCTTGTTGGAAATGTTATTACTGATCTTTGTAAGAAAAGGGGGCATGTTGTCCATTATCTAACAACTAATAAGAATAAAATAAAAACAACATCCATTTTAAAAGGCTTTTATTGGAATCCGAAAAATCAAGAGGTTGATACAAATTGCATTAATGGGATAGAGGCCATCATAAATTTGGCCGGAGCTTCTGTTTCAAAACGATGGACGTCCATCCATAAAAAAGAGATAGAAGATAGCCGAATAGATTCAGTTAGATTATTGCATAAATTATTATCGGAAAATGAGCATCAAGTTCAATATTTCACTTCTGCTTCTGCCATGGGGATTTACCCATCATCCTATACTAATGAATATGTCGAATCATTCGATAAGATAAATCTTTCTTTTTTGGGTAATGTAGTTCATCAATGGGAAAAAGAGATAGACAAAATACAAGATTTAGATATTGATGTTTCTAAATTAAGAATTGGGATTGTATTATCAAACAAAGGAGGAGCCTTACAGGAAATGATTAAGCCTATTAAACTTGGATTAGGAGCTGCTATTGGAAATGGTCAACAGCAACAGTCATGGATTCATATAGAAGACTTAGCAGAAATGTTTTTATATGCTATTGAAAAAAAATTATCAGGGACTTATAACGCCGTATCCTCAAACCCTACTACCAATATGGAAATGACAAAGGCAATTGCCAGACGATTAAAAAAACCATTATGGTTACCCAATATTCCTTCTTTTGTAATGAAATTAATACTTGGTGAAATGTCTGCTATTGTCTTGGAAAGTCAGAATTTAAAGAACACAAAAATTTTAAATCAAGGATTTACTTTTAAGTATGATAATTTGGAAAAAGCGTTAGATAATTGTCTAAATTGAATTTAAATATTTTGTTCTTTATTGATCTGTTTTAGGTAGTTACTTTTACACTGAGTTTGTTTTCAAAAAAATATTATTTATTTCCTTTCATTCTGAATTGAATGACTAATGATGATAATATGGTAACGATTCCTATTGTTATAATGGCGTAAGAAATACCGAAAACATCTGCTATTATCCCAGAAATTAAGGCTCCTATAGCGTAGCCAGCATCTCTCCACAATCTAAATACACCAATACTTTCTGCACGTTGATTAGGGCTGCTATTATTGGCAATCACAACTAAAAAAGTTGGATATACTAATGCTGTTCCAAATCCTAATAATACACAAAGAAAAATATAATAACTCTTTGTATCTCCAAAGGTTAATAAAATAATAACTATCCCTTGCAATAGCATCCCAAAAAACAATATTTTTTTGTTAGAATAAAGGTCAGCAAATCTCCCGGTAAATAATTGACTTAAACCCCAAACAGTTGGATACACTCCGGCAATTATTCCTATATCTTGAATTGAAAAATTTTGTGTTAGTAATAGTACGGGTAATAATCCCCAAATCATACCATCATTAAGGTTATTAACCAAGCCTGCTTGTGTTGTTGCACTTAAATTGTGATTTTTAAATGAGGTATCTAAAAACACATTGTCAACTTTTTTTGTTGTGTGCTTTTCTTGTTCAATAGCAACATGTCCTCTGGTATCTTTAACAATAAAAAAGGAAAAGAACAGGCCTAATATTGAAATGGCAATGCCTAAATAAAATGGATATGGTCGTAAACCATAATTTTCTGCGATTACTGAAGTTAAAAAAGTGACGAGCCCAACAGCAAAATAGCCTGAAAATTCATTGAGCCCCATGGCTAAGCCCCGGTCTTTTTTACCTACCAGGTCAATCTTCATAACCACTGTGCTAGACCAGCATAAGCCTTGATTGATACCCAACAGAATATTGGCAAAAATCACAACATTCCAGTTGTTAGCATAGATCAGTAAAAATGGAATGGGCAACGCAATTACCCAACCTAAGATCAGCAAATTTTTTCTTCCAAAACTATTGGCTAATCTTCCTGCAAAGTAATTGGTAATTGCTTTAGTAATACCAAAAGCAATTATAAATGATAAGATAGCTGTTTTACTATCAACCCCTAATTCTTTTTCGGCTATTTCCGGTAAAATAGAGCGCTCTAATCCTACCATTCCACCAACAAAAGCATTTACTAAAACGAGAACGCTAAACTGAAACCAGTTTTGTTTTAAGCCGTGGGTTACTTTATTTTTAGAACCTGAAGCGATCGATCTTTTCATTTTCTAAAGTTACATAACTTTGATGCAAATTTGCGGTAGTACATGCATGAACAGGTATAATTTTAACGATATCACCAACGTTGATATTTTCAATAAACTCTGGAGTAGCTTTTATAATACCATGCTCTTGAGATAATTTTTTTATATAGACGTTTTCGACAATATTTCCCCAACCTGTACCCATATTTTCAACTACTTTCCCGAAAATTATCGTACCATTCTGTTCAATTAATCTGTCTGAAGCAAAATGTACACTACCCCCATATATTAGAATTTCGTTTTTGTCTTTATGAACAGCTACAACCGGACACGCCATTGCAACGGCAATTTTGTCAAAACTACATGACCCTATTTGTAATTGCATACTATCATGAAAAACAAAGACTCCCGGTCTAAATTCATCTACCATAGTAAAGTCGTTCATGGTAGTGCAGGTAGGAGTGTCTCCAACTGAGAGTATCAAATTAGGATATTGATCAATAAACAAATTTTTAAGGTGAATCATTTTGTTAATACTTTCGTGATGCAAATATGAGATTTGTTGCTTGCTTCTACAAGCATAACTATTACCTGCATGTCCTAAAAAACCCTTAAAATTTAAATATTGAGTTTCATCAATTTTAGCAGCTACTTGAAAAATGAGATCAGTATTATGAGGCTCAATACCAGCACGATTGTTACCGATATTGATCTTTATAAATACATTTACTTCTGACAATAATTTTGTTGCTAACAGTTCTACAATTTCAACCGATTCAACCAAAATATTTAGCCTTATTGATGCTGCCAATTCATTGATCTTCTCAATTTCAAGAATATTAATTGGAAAAGCGATGGTGATATCTTCCCATCTTTTTTGGGCAAAATAACTTGCCATTTCAACGGAAGAAACGGTTATTTTACTGATTCCTTCGTCTCGAAACCATTGACCAATTTCATGCGATTGATGTGTTTTAAAATGAGGACGAAAAACGATATTATTTAGCCTGGCTTTTTCAGCCATTTTTTTGATATTGGCTTTACATTTATCAACATCTAAAAGAAGTGTTGGTTTCGTTAGCATACAATGAAAATATTAATATATACAATAGTACTAAAAATAATACTTTGTCTAATAGGTGACTTTTTTAGAAAAACTTTTCTTTTTTATTAAATGTATTATTTTAAAAGCGTTGCTATGTTTTCTTTATATAGATCAAATGTCATTAAATTATGGTGGGTTCCATTTTTAATAATTACAAATTTCGCGCGATCTTTATTTGTAGCCTCATATAATTTCTGACCAGATTTTAACGGAATTAACCTGTCTTCATCTCCATGAAAAATAGTAACTGGACATTTTAAATCTTTAATAAATTCATTCGAATTAAATTTATACTTAAGTAAATATTTATATGGTAAAAAAGTAAATTTTCTATTTGATAAATCAGTTAAATTATAAAAAGGTGCCTCTAAAATTAATTGTTTAGGGTTATTCTGCGAACTAACATAAGTAGCGAAAGTTCCACCTAAGGAACGACCATAAATTATAATGTTTTTTTCATCAAAAAATTGCTTCACATACTTGTAACATAGTTTGGCATCGCTGTATAAGTTTTTTTCGTTCCGTTCACCATTACTTTTACCATAGCCCCGATAATCCATTACAAAAACATCATAACCATATTCTGTAAAAGGAGAAACCATTGGTGCCCATCGTTTCAAGTTACCTTTATTACCATGATAATATATAATGATGCCTTTAGGGTTTTTAACTTTAAAATGTAAGGCATTTATTATCGAATTATCATCAGTTTTAAGATTAACTTCTTCAAATTCTTTATCAATCGAATAAATATAATTTTTAGCCAATTTTTTAGGCCTGAAAATCACCTTTTCCTGAAAAAGATAGAACCCTACTAAGAACAAGATATATAGGCCAATAACCAGTAAGATAATTCTTTTAACCATTAATTATTTTTGTTTCTCTTTTTTCTAATAAAATCAATACTGGTATTTTCCCTATCTATTTCCTGTAGCACTTTTGAACTTAAAATCTCCTTAAGAGCTCTATGGTAACTTTCAAAATTATGAAGGTTTTTATGTCCGCCATCAATTATTGGATATAACCTTGTACGGTTTGGGTTTATTTTTGAGAGTCGTATACTTGATCTCATCGGAATTATTTTATCATTGGTTCCGTGAATAATTTTAATGGGACATTTGACATATTTCATCCACTTATAGGTTGGCATAGAATAACGCATCACTAATCCAAGAGGTATAAATGGTAAAAATCTTTTTGCATTGTTTGACATGCTGTAATATGGGCATGCTAATATTAACATTCTGGGATTATTAACAGAAGCAATTTTTGTAGCGAGTCCGGTGCCTAAAGAGCGTCCGTAAACAATAATATATTTTTCATCAACGTTTTCCTTTATTTTATTATAAATAGCTTGAACATCATCTTTCATAGCCTGTTGTGAACGCTTCCCTTTACTTTTTCCAAACCCTCGATAATCCATCATGATAACATCCCAACCATGTAAGGTGAAATCAACAGCAAATTTCCCCCATCCTTTAATACTTCTTGAATTTCCTTTTAAATAGAAAACGACCCCCTTAGGTTTATCGGTTTTAAAGTGTAGCCCATTGATAAGAACATTATCATGCAATTGAATGTTGTATTCTTCAACGTCTTGATTTTCATATTGAAATATAAAATCTTTCGATAATTTTTCAGGATGGAATATAAATCGCTCCTGAAAAAAATAGAAAAAAGCGCTTAATATTGCTATTACCGCTAGTATAACTAATAAGATATTGATCCAGTTCATTTAATCAACTTATATATTCAAATCCTACTCATTTCAATTACAGATTATTTTAAAATCTAATGGCTAACTTTTTCATTAATCGTAAAACTTCAACATATAACCATACAAGTGTTATCAACAGCCCCCAGGTGGCAACCCATTCGTAATATTTAGGGGCCTTGCCTAATTTACGATCAATAAAATCAAAATCTAATAAAAGGGCAAATGAAGCTACGATAATAGCAATTATATTGAATCCAATAGCAAACCATGAAGTCCCCCAAATAAAAGGTAGACTCAAATCAAATATACTAAGTATCCAATTGATAATGTAAATAAAAAAAATAGTAATGGCGGCTGTAATCACAATACTTCTAAATTTTTTAGTTACTACAATTATCTTAGCTTTATATAAAATAAGCATTACAAAAAAGGTCAGTATTGTAATAGCAACTGCTTTCATTGGCATTCCGGGGAATTTAATTTCCGCATAAGCTGAAATTCCTCCAAGGAAAAATCCTTTTGCCAACGCATAAAGAGGAGTTGTTATTGGAGCCCACCTATTTTTAAAAGAAGTGAGTAAACTAAAAAATATTGCTGCCAATAATCCGCCCAAAATGTACCATTTCACATCAACATTTTTATAAACTAAATCCCAAACATACCAGGTAGTGATTCCCACCAGGATAATACTTAGCAAGGATTTGAAAAAGATTCCATTCAAAGTCATTTTTGATGATTTAGAACGATTATCTTTCCAAATGTATTGGCTAAATGCAGGATTTGAAGTATTATAATTTAACAGCGACATATTGTTATTTATTAAACCGTCTTCCTTTCCAACTATAGGTAGTCTGTAAGGATACTATAGCAACAAACATACTAAAAAATGGGTAGAATAAACTGCCAATACAATAGGATCGAAACAACAAATGTTGCTTATAAAATCTATAAGCCTTATTTAATAGGATATAATCTAAGATGAATTTTATGATTATAATAGCAAGCAGAAGTTCCCAATGGAAGAGATTAAAAAGGAATAGTACCCAGGTCATTACAACGAGCAAGTTTATTAACAAAACAGTGATCCCTACAAATTTAGCAAATCTACTTATAAAGGATGTTGTTTTAGCAGCCCAACGGATTCGTTGTGAAAGCAATTCTTTGAATGATTTTTGCGGTTTTGTTTTTACAATAACTTCATTAGATTTTAAAAAATGGACCTTATCTGGATACTGTTTGAATAATTTTTCCAATAAAAAAATATCATCGCCACTAGCAATGTGTTCATTACCTTCAAAGCCATTCACTTGAATAAAAGCCTGTTTTTCATAACAAAGATTAGCACCATTACATAAAAATGGTTTATGAATGCCAAATGAGCCAATTGTTGAGGCTTGTAAACTTAAAAAATCTAACAATTGAAATTGTTCAAGTATCGTTTTATTAGCGACGTATGTTACAGGTGCCGCAATCAACTTTGTTTCATGTTTTTGGATATAAGCATCGAATATTTTTAACCAATTTTCAGGAACAATACAGTCGGCATCGGTTGTTATGATCCAATCAAAATT
>CAZJCZ010000076.1:0-10427 GCA_964544575.1 uncultured Flavobacteriaceae bacterium
AAACCTACATTAAAAAACCAATAATTTTGACTTGTATCTGGAGACCAAGAATATTTTACCTCAATTGGCCCAATGGGAGATTTTATACCATAACCAACCGCATACCCTGTTTTGGTATTGTCGAATATTGCTCCTTTATTGAATAGATCTTCCTCTGCTCTAGCTGCGTTAGCAATAAAAGAAGTAAAATGATTTTTAAATAATTCATATCTAAATGTAACTGTAGTTTTCAAATAAGCGCTTTCACCTAAATCTCCAACATCATATCCATAAAAACTAGTGAAATTATTGATAAAATTCTGATTATTACCTCCTAAAATATAATCAAAAATTCTACTATTTGTATTACCGATGGTTATCCCTGCTTCAGAAACTATATGTGTAGTAAATTTATCTCCAACAGTAAATACCCCAGCCAATTTTCCTTTGAGTTGAGAAAATGGATTAAAGTTTTCAACAAAACTTGATGCCAGTAAATAAGCTTTGTAGTCTGCTGATAAAAAAATTCCCTTTTTGGGAAAATTTTTATCATCGAATGTATCTACTAACAAGTTTGAATATACATTTAAATAATTAGTATTATCAAGTAAAAGTTTTTCTGGTATATTATTAATCAACGACTCATATGATATTCTAATATATTTATCTTCAATACCAATTCGTAATGCTATATCAGAATTAAATGCGGTTTGCAAAAAAAGTTGTGTTGTGAAATCATTATAGTTTAAAGGAATTTTTGAGATATTAGATTCATCGATAAGGTCTTCAAACAATAAACTCTCAAAAAATGATTTTTCAAATTTATTATAACGGGTATTGATACCATAACTCCAATGAAAACCATTATCTATAAAATAATCGATATTATATCTAACATTGTCACCCAATATTAAATCTGCAGATAACACGTCATTATCAAAAATAGCATGTTTTGACGTGAAATTTAACAACGCACCCGTTTTGTATAGATCATCGTAATGTACCCCAAATTGCAAAAATGTTGATTCGTCTTCCTCATTTAAATCAAATTGTAATTCTATGCCTTCTTCATTTTTCAAAAACCTATATTCTATACTTTTAAAATTACCTGTAGCTGAAAGATTATCTATCCCTTCATTAAATTTTTTATAACTCATTGAAGTTCCTTCCTCAATTTTCAGTTTGCCTAAAACATATTTGGGAGTATAATTTTTATTACCTGAAATGGTTATCTTAGTTATGTCAAGTATATCTTTTTTATTGTAATTGTGTTTTTCTTTGATATAAAGATTTTTTTTCGTTTGACTGTTTGCAATTTCATTTAAATAATTCTTTTGTTTTCTAGCCAACTTTTCTCCATTATCAATAATTTCTCTTGCCAAATCAAACGAAACAACATTATAATTACTTATATCAGGTTGCATATATAAATCCGTATCCTTTCTTTTTAATTCAAGCTCATCATACATTTGAAAATTAACAATTTGCATTAATATATTTGGTGCCGAATTTAAATCTTCCTTACCTTTTAATTTATCCTGAACGTCAATTCCAATAATAATATCAACTCCCTTTTGCCTCATTATATCAACGGGAAAATTATTTACTACACCTCCATCAGTTAATAATTTACCATTAATTTCAACAGGATTTAGTAATGTAGGAAAAGACCCACTGGCTTTAATAGCTTCAGGTAAAAATCCTGTTTCTAATATTTCGACGTTTCCGTTTTCTAAATTAGTCGCAATACAGAAAAATGGAATAGGTAATTTTGAGAAATCATTTATTGTGTGAACATGCTCGGTAAGCCTTGACAGCATATTAAAAATATTTTGCCCTTTTGAGACCGCAGAAGGCAATGCTAATTTTCCATTTTTTAAAGGTAAGGCTAATGCGTATTTTTCAGAATTTACTTTTTGATATATAGATTTAGACCTTCTAGGTAAATTATCTTGCATAAGATCAGTATAATCTATTGAAGTGACTATAGAATCTAACTCATTAGCTAAATAACCAGATGAATACAAGGCACCGATCATAGCTCCCATACTTGTGCCTCCAATATAATCGATTCTTACACCTGCCTCTTCTAAAACCTTCAATACACCAATATGAGCAAATCCCTTAGCCCCACCTCCACTTAATACCAAACCAACCTTTATATCTTTTTTATGTACAATAGTGTCCTGCGAAAAAGCACATTGAACCTGTATGAATAATATAAAAATAAGGACCTTTCTTATCATGGTTTAGTTATTTATCAATATGATAATGATTAAAGACTTTGGTTGCGCGAGAATTACCAACAATTTTTTCTAATTCTTCAATTGTAGCATCCCCAACCCTTTTCGCTGATTTAAAATGTTTCAATAAATTGATAACAGTTTGCTTACCAATGCTTGGGATTTGCTCCAATTCGGTTTGAATAGCACTTTTACTTCGTTTATTTCTATGAAATGTTATTGCAAATCGATGTGCTTCATTTCGTAATTGTTGTATTATTCTTAAAGTTTCAGATTTCTTATCTAAATACAACGGAATGGGGTCTTCAGGATAAAAAATTTCTTCTAACCGTTTTGCGATTCCAATAATTGCGATTTTATTTCGCAATCCTAATACCTCTAAACTTTTTAAAGCGGATGATAATTGACCTTTTCCGCCATCAATAATAATTAATTGTGGTAGGTCATCGCCTTCTTCTAATAATCTCTTATATCTTCTATGTACTACTTCTACCATTGACCCAAAATCATCAGGTCCTTCAACTGTTTTAATATTAAACTTTCTATAATCTTTTTTGCTTGGTTTCCCATTTTTAAAAACCACACATGATCCTACCGGATTTGTACCTTGGGTATTTGAATTATCAAAACATTCGATATGACGTGGCTCTGCTGATAATTTCAAATCTTTTTGCATTTGGGCCATAATTCTTTTGGTGTGCCTGTCAGGGTCAACTATTTTAATTTGCTTAAAACGTTCTTGTCTATAATATTTAGCATTTCTTAATGATAAATCAACAATTCGTTTTTTATCTCCCAATTTTGGAACCGTTATTTTAACCGCATCACCAACGTTAATATTAAAAGGTGTATATATTTCCTTTGATTGAGAATTAAATCGCTGTCTGATCTCTATAACAGCTAGTTCAAGTAATTGTTTATCATCTTCATCGAGCTTCTTTTTAATTTCAGTTGTATGTGATTGAATAATTGCACCGTTGTTAACTTTAAAAAAATTAACATAGGCAAAACTTTCATCTGAGATTATAGAAAATATATCTACATTGGTTATTGAAGGATTAACAACCGTAGATTTGGCCTGATAATTTGAAAGCAGGTCTATTTTTTCTTTAATTTTTTGTGCTTCTTCAAATTCAGTATTTTCTGCAAACCTTAGCATTAAACTATTAAACTTTTGTAAAGAGTCTTTGAAATTACCTTTAATAATATTTTTGATTTCTTTTATATCCTCTATATAGTCGGTTTCTAATTGTAAACTTTCACAGGCACCTTTGCAATTTTTGATATGATATTCTAAACACACCTTGTATTTTTTATTCTCTATATTTTTCTTTGAAAGGTCATAAGCACATGTCCGTAAGGGGTACAACTCTTTAATTAAAGATAAAAGCGCTTTTGCAGTTCTTACAGAAGTATAAGGTCCAAAATATTCCGATCCATCTCTAATAACTTTTCTAGTTAAAAAAACTCTTGGAAACGACTCTTTTTTTATACAAATCCACGGGTATGTTTTATCATCTTTCAACATCACATTATAACGTGGTTGGTACTTTTTTATAAGGTTATTCTCTAGTAATAAAGCATCCGTTTCAGAAGTGACTACAATGTGTTTAACTGAAGCTATTTTTTTTACTAAAACTTTTGTTTTACCATAATCGTGATTTTTTGTGAAATAGGAACTGACCCGCTTTTTTAAATTTTTAGCTTTCCCAATATAAAGAATACCACCATCTTTATCGTAATATTGATAAACTCCGGGTTGATTTGGTAATGTTTTTAGCTGTAAATCTAAATCTGGATTAACCATAAAGCGAAGTTACATAAATTAACTTCTCGTTTCTAGTTAGGCTTTTGGTTTTTGGTAATGTTTTACTACTACTGGGGGAACTATATAATCTGATTCTTCTTCTTCTTTCACCTTAGGGAATGCCTTTTTATTAAAAACCAAAAGTAAACTCACACCTGTAGTTATGGCAGCATCTGCAACATTAAATACATATTGAAAAAAAGTAAAATGTCTATCTATAAATAAAGAAAAATTATTACCTCCTATAAACGGAAGCCAATCTGGCCAATTAAAATCTATTTCAGGTATCCATGAAGGTAATTCCGCATTTTCAATTAAAGGGAAATAAAATAAATCAACTACCTTACCATGAAAAATCGAGCTATAGCCGCCCTCTTCGGGTAAAAAAGTAGCAATATGATTATAACTATCACTAAATAAAACTCCGTAGAACACCGAATCAAAAATGTTACCTAATGCTCCTGCAAAAATTAAAGCAATGGCAGTGATTAATACTTTGGGAGAATTTTTTTTAACTGCATCATATAACCAATAACCGATTCCCACTATAGCTACTAAACGAAAAGAAGTTAAAAATAATTTACCATTTTCACCTCCAAATTCAGTTCCCCAAGCCATACCATTATTCTCTAAAAAATGGATGCGAAACCAATCTAAACCCAACACTTTAAATTCCTCACCTAATACAAAATGTGTTTTGAGCCAAATTTTACTAAATTGGTCTAAAAGGAGTATAATAACAATTAAAAAAATTGCCTTTTTCATTAGATTTATATCATTTTTTAAAAGATCAACAAAAGTAATACAATTTTTGAGTTATAGTGAAGTTTTTAAAATTCGAATACATTAAAAAAGCTCCCAAATATTGGAAGCTTTTCTTTATTACTGCATTCTTTTAGCTTCAATGCTTAAGGTAGCATGAGGAACTAATTTCAATCTTTCTTTTTGGATTAATTTACCTGTTACTCGACAAATACCATATGTTTTATTTTCAATTCGCAATAACGCATTTTGTAAATCTCTTATAAACTTTTCTTGTCGTATTGCTAATTGAACATTTGATTCTTTAGACATCGTTTCAGAACCTTCTTCAAAAGCTTTAAATGTTGGTGAAGTATCATCCGTACCATTATTACTATCATTCATATATGAACTTCGTATCAATGCTAAATCTTCCTGAGCGGTTTCAATTTTTTTTAAAATAATTTCTTTAAACTCCTCGAGTTCCTTTTCTGTATATTTAACTTTATTCTCGGTCATAACCCTCTAAATTTTTTCAATTAATAATTTGGTATTTACTTCATCAAAAGCAATTTCTATACCATTTTTAACTTCGTCTTCTAATAACAACTCGTCAGTTAACGTTTCGGTTTTAATATAATTTTCATTCTCTAGAATTGCCTTTTCAACAACTCCATCTTTTAGTACACTTAATTTTATCTTATCAGTAACATCAAATCCCGATTCTTTACGAAAATTTTGAATTCTATTTACCAATTCTCTTGCAATTCCTTCTTTGCGTAAGTCATCAGATATTGTAACGTCCAAAGCTACTGTTAAATTGCCCTGATTAGCAACGAGCCATCCTTCAATATCTTGCGAGGATATATCAAATTCATCAAGGGTCAAGATACTCCTTTTACCATTAATTTCAAATGATATACTGCCTTCTTTTTCAATTTTGTTAATATCTTCTTGGGTTAATTTTTCTATCTCAGAAACAACTAACCGCATATCTTTACCAAATTTTGGTCCTAGTATTTTAAAATTCGGTTTAATATTCTTAACCAAAATACCAGAAGCATCATCAATCAATTCGATTTCTTTAACGTTTACTTCAGCTATGATCAAATCTTCAACTGCTTTAATATCCTCTCTATCTTGCGGATCTAAAACAGGAATCATTATACGCTGTAAAGGTTGTCGAACTTTTATCATCTCCTTTTTTCGTAACGATAAAACCATGGATGATATTGCTTGGGCTTTTTGCATTTTACGTTCTAACGAAACATCAATTAGTTCCTTTTCGTATACCGGAAACCTTTCTAAATGTACGGATTCAGTACAGTTTCTTGATGTAGCTCTGGTTAAGTCTCTATACAATTGATCCATAAAAAAAGGAGCGATTGGAGAACCTAACTTAGCAACTGTTAGCAAACAAGTATATAACGTTTGGTAGGCAGAAATTTTATCTTGACCGTATTCACCTTTCCAAAAACGTCTTCTGCTTAACCTTACGAACCAATTACTTAAGTTTTCAGTTACAAAATTTTGAATAGCTCTTGCCGCTTTGGTCGGCTCATAATCATTATAATAAGACTCTACATTTTTAATCAACGTATTCAACTCTGACAAAATCCATCGATCTATTTCAGGTCTCTCCTCTAAATCAATATCCGATTCTTCATAAGAAAAATTATCAATATTCGCATATAATGTGAAGAAAGAATAGGTGTTATACAATGTGCCAAAAAATTTTCTTCTGACCTCTTCGATACCCCCAACATCAAACTTTAAATTATCCCATGGATTTGCATTTGAAATCATATACCAACGAGTTGCATCCGCCCCATATTTTTCCATTGTTTGAAAAGGGTCTGCAGCATTTCCTAATCGCTTTGACATTTTTTTACCCTCTTTATCTAAAACTAATCCGTTAGATACAACATTTTTATAAGCAATAGAATCAAAAACCAACGTACCTATTGCATGAAGTGTATAAAACCATCCCCTCGTCTGATCTACTCCTTCAGCAATAAAGTCTGCCGGATAGAATTTATTTTCATCTATCAATTCCTTATTTTCAAAAGGGTAATGCCATTGTGCATATGGCATTGAACCTGAATCAAACCAAACATCAATTAAATCAGATTCACGGCTCATTTGTTTACCTGATGGTGATACCAGGGTAATATTATCTACGATATTTTTATGAAGGTCTATATGATCATAGTTCTCCTCACTCATGTCCCCAATTTCAAAATCTTCAAAAACATCGGCTTCCAAAAAGCCCGCATTAATGGATTTTTTTATTTCATTTTTTAACTCTTCAACCGAACCAATTATTATCTCTTCTCCTCCATCTTCAGTACGCCAAATTGGTAACGGAATACCCCAAAATCTAGATCGAGATAAATTCCAGTCATTTGCACTCTTTAACCAGTTACCAAAACGACCATCACCGGTTGACTTTGGTTTCCAATTAATCTTATCGTTCAATTCAAACATTCTATCCCTTTTTTCAGAAACTTTTACGAACCATGAATCTAATGGATAATATAAAATGGGTTTATCTGTACGCCAACAATTTGGGTAGCTATGTTTGTATTTTTCTACTTTAAAAGCTTTATTTTCTTCTTTCAATTTAATTGACAGCTCTACATCTACTGAACGTGCTGGCACTTCTCCTTCATCATAATATTCATTTTTTACATATTTACCCGCAAATTCTTTCATTTCAGGTCTGAATTTACCTTGTAAATCTACTAACGGAACTAGATTATCATTCTCATCTAATATTAACATTGGTGGTACTTCCGGAACTGCCTGTTTTGCAACCATGGCATCATCCGCCCCAAAAGTAGGCGCAGTGTGTACAATGCCGGTACCGTCTTCTGTTGTAACAAAATCACCAGCTATAACTCTGAAAGCATTTTCTGGATTCTGATAAGGCAAGGTATAAGGTAAAAGTTGCTCATATTTTATCCCAATAAGGTCTTTACCTTTAAATTCCTTAAGAATAGTATATGGGATTTTTTTATCTCCTTCTGTAAAGGCTTTTAAATCATTTGTAGATTCAACCTCAAAAAATTTCCCAGAGAATTGGTCTGAAACTAATTTTTTAGCCAATATTACATTTATAGAATCAAATGTATATTGATTAAAAGTTGACACTAACACATAATCAATTTTTTTACCAACGGTAAGTGCAGTATTACTCGGCAAAGTCCACGGAGTAGTTGTCCATGCTAAAAAGTAAATACAGTCAAAACCTTTCAATAATTCAGGTAATGTTTCAGATCGGGCCTTAAATTGAGCTACAGCAGTTGTATCAGTTATATCTTGGTATGTGCCAGGTTGATTCAATTCATGCGAACTTAAACCAGTACCGGCTTTGGGTGAATATGGTTGAATTGAATATCCTTTATATAACAAACCCTTATTATAAATCTGTTTTAACAACCACCAAACTGTTTCTATATATTTTGGTTTATAGGTTATGTATGGATCTTTCATATCAACCCAATGACCCATTTTATGTGTCAATTCTTCCCAAACGTCAGTATAACGCATTACAGCTTTTTTACAAGCTTCATTGTATTCTTCAACAGATATCTTTTTGCCTATGTCTTCCTTTGTGATACCTAATTCTTTTTCAACACCAAGTTCTATGGGCAGACCATGGGTGTCCCAGCCTGCTTTACGTTTTACTCGATATCCTTGTAAAGTTTTATAACGACAAAAAAGATCCTTAATAGTTCGCGAAATTACATGATGAATTCCAGGTAAACCGTTTGCAGAAGGTGGCCCTTCATAGAACACAAATGGTTTTTTTTCATCACGAGAAGTAATGCTTTTTTGGAATATATCATTCTCTCCCCAAAACGTTAAAGTTTCTGTAGCTACCTTAGTAAGATCTAATCCTTTATATTCTTTAAAAATTTTACTCATTCGTTATAAAATTATATCGATTCGCGAAATTACGTATTTTATTGAAATTAATGATTTCAGAACAAAAAAAAGCACCTTTATTAAAGGTGCTTTTTTTAAATAATCTTCAATTTTATTTAATTATCATTTTTTTATCACGACAAATTCCGTTCTTTTATTTTTACTGTGTTCAAACTCTGTACATTTCACATTGTTTGAACAATTATTTATAAGTTGCTTTTCTCCATACCCCTTACCTGTTATTCTCATAAAATCAGCTCCTTGCGATATTAAATACTCTACCGTTTCCTTAGCTCTGCTTTCAGATAAATTTAAATTATACAGATCACCTCCTCTAGCATCTGTATGAGTACCGAACTCAATTTCCATATTAGGATATTTTTTCATTAGCCTAATAACTTTTTCTAAAATAATTTTAGATTCTTTTTTTATGTCAGACTTATTCAATTCAAATTTAATATTATGGACGTTAAGCATTTCTTTATCATTTCTAACTATAAATTCCTTTTCATCAATAAAAATGGTTACATCATTTTTAAATCCGTTAACATTCGTAGTTCCTAATTTTATAGCTGAACCAAAGAATCCTGCTTTGCTAACCTCTAGGGTATATGATGCAGCGCAGTCTAACCCGAAATAAAAAGTTCCATCTGATAAGGTTTCAATTTTTCTTAATTGATTTCCATCTGAATCGATTAAGGCAACAAAAGCATTAGACATGACATATCCCGTTACTTTATCTTTAACAACTCCAGTAACTATTTGGTCACAAATAGGGATTTTAGTTTCTTGAACGAACGAATAGATATCGTCATCTCCTTCTCCACCTATCCGATTTGACGAAAAGTATCCTTTTAATTTAGCATTATCAATAATAAAAGAAAAATCATCTCCAGCACTATTCATTGGTTCTCCCAAATTAATTGGTTCAGGAACTGAGCCATCTAGTTTAGTCATATAAATATCCAACCCTCCTTTTCCTCCTTTTCTATTTGAAGAATAATAAATAATATTACCATCAATATATGGGGTGTATTCTTTGGATTCAGAATTAACCGTAGGACCCAAATTTATAGCTTTACCATAATGACCATCCTTTATATCTACCACAAAAATATCAGTATCGCCCATTGTACCTGGCATATTAGAAACAAAATACAGCTTTGTCCCATCCTCACTAAGAACAGGATGCCCAGTATCATATTCTGTACTATTAAATGGGAGCGATACAAAATGACGCCATTCACCATTATCAGTCACAGTAGCTTTGAAAATATTAGTATTAGGAGATCTTAACTTTCTTTTCATGTAACTATTCGATGTGAAATACACCTCTTTTAAATCTGGTGTAAAAGCAACCATTGCATCGTGGTATTTTGAATTAACATCACTTGAAAATGGTTTGACATTTAGAATTTCTCCTGTTTCAGACACATCCCCTATATACAGGTCTAAAAAAGGCTGATTATTTTCTTTCCAGACCTTTTTCATAACTCCAGGCGTTTTTTTTGATGAAGAAAAAACAATCTTGTCCTTACCCATATAAGTAGTGCCAAAATCGCCATATTTAGTATTTGCCTCTAAATTAATTATACTATACTGAGCCGCTTTTATTGAATCAGCCCTTTCTATTTGAGCATTCAACAAAGCCATATTCAAAATAAATAACGTTGTAAGTAAAAATTTCATCGTAATTTTTATTTATGTTAATCAAACGCTATACCAAT
>CAZJCZ010000077.1:0-10194 GCA_964544575.1 uncultured Flavobacteriaceae bacterium
TTATATTACAATAATACTAGACGTAAAGAAGATAGATTATATACTCTTAGCAAAACATTAGGTAACTATACCCTGGCCCTTGACACAGTTAAACCAAAAATAATTCCGATTAATTTTAAAGATGATCAACTTCTCACAAAATACAGATTTTTAAAATTCAGAGTTTCTGATGATCTATCCGGTATAAAATCTTACAGGGGTGAAATTGATGGAAAATGGATTTTATTAGAATATGACGCTAAAAAAAGTCTGTTAACTTATGATTTCAACGATGGGCAATTAGAAGGTACTAAGCACTCATTAAAAGTTTTTGCCAGTGATAACGTTAATAATACTAATACGTATATTGCAACGTTTTACAAAAAAGAATAAAGTTTAGTTTCCAAAAGAAATATTTATTTGAAAACCATCATTCCATTTATTATTGTCTTAACTTTTTTTACTAGTTCTATTATTGCTCAAACGGCTGTTGTTAAAGGAATTATAAAGGATGAAAACGGGAAACCAATTGAAGGTGTAGCGGTTACTCATAATCAAAAAGGATCTTCTTCCAATAATAAAGGCGAATATTCAATTCAAGTTCAATCGGGTCAATTGATAACTATTACATTTAGTCATGTTTCATTTAATACATTAACCAAAAGAGTTAGAATTCCAAAGAACAGGACATTAAATTTTTCTCCTAAATTATTAAGTAAGACAGAGGAGATTGACGAAGTAATTGTTAAAAACAATAAAGAAATAGCCCAAGGAATTGATAAAGTACCCATTGAAACCATAAAAAAATTACCTGGAGCAAATGCAGGTATTGAAAGTACTCTAAAAAATATAGGATTAGGGGTTAGCGGTTCGAATGAATTAAGCACACAATATAATGTTAGAGGCGGTAATTATGATGAAAATTTAGTTTATGTAAATGGCATAGAAGTGTATAGGCCCTTTTTGGTACGTTCAGGCCAACAAGAAGGGTTAAGTTTTGTAAATCCTAATCTTACACAAAATGTTAAGTTTTCAGCAGGAGGTTTTCAAGCAAAATATGGTGATAAATTATCATCAGTATTGGATATTACTTACAAAAGACCGGAGCAATTTAACGTAGCGTTAGAAGCTAGTTTATTAGGGGGTAGCGCAACTATTGAAAATATTACATCAAATAATAAACTATCATCAATTGTTGGTTTTCGTTATAGAAATAATAGTTTATTCGTTAATAGCAAAGACGTTGAGACTAATTTTAAACCTAATTTTACGGATGTACAAACCTATGTTTCCTACCAATTTAATGAAAATTTTAATCTCGATTTTTTGGGTAATTTTTCTTTGAATAACTATGAATATACTCCTATATCCAGAAGAACAAATTTTGGCACAATTGCAGATCCATTGGCATTGATTGTTAATTATCAAGGAAAAGAAGATGATCAATATCTTACCTTATTTGGCGCATTAAAAGGAAACTACATTGTTAATGATGATTTGAATATAAGTTTAATTACTACCGTGTACAATACTCAAGAGGAAGAACATTATGACATATTCGCTTTTTACGGAATTGGAGAAGTGGATGCGAATTTTGGGAGTGATAATTTTGGAGAAGTTAATTTTACGCAATCTATAGGTTCACAATTAGATCACGCACGTAATGATCTAGATGCATTAATTTCCAGTATTCAGGCCAAGGCCACTTTAAAAAAAGGAGATCATGTTTTTGAATTTGGAGCTAAATATCAAATTGAAGATATAAAAGATAGAATTATAGAATGGGAAGTTATAGATTCTGCAGGTTTTTCAATAAGACCGCCATATTTAATCCCAAGAAATGATGAACCTTATAGCCCCTATATTGGCCCAATAGTACCGTTTATAAGCACCAGAGCAACGAATTCAGTACGGATCAATAGAATTTCTGGTTTCACACAATGGAGTAAAACTTCCTTTATAAATCAACATCAACTGTGGTATAATATAGGTGTAAGAGCACAACGCTGGGTAGTAAAAGGTGCCGAATTTACTAATAACAGTCATACGGTTATAAGTCCTCGTGTTCAACTAGCAGTAAAGCCAAAATGGGAGAAAGATATGCTATTTAGAGTTTCAGGTGGCTATTACTATCAGCCTCCTTTTTATAGAGAGTTACGTGATTCTTTAGGAAGTATTCACCCGGAAGTTAAAGCCCAGAGGTCTATTCATTTTGTCCTGGGTAATGATTATAGCTTTAAATTATGGGAAAGACCCTTTAAACTGGTTACTGAGGTCTATTTTAAATCATTGACCGATGTTAATCCGTTTACGGTCGACAATGTGCAGATCCGGTATCAGGCAAAAAATAATGCCAAAGCCTTTGCTACAGGGTTCGATGCCCGTTTGAATGGTGAATTTGTACCGGGGACAGAATCTTGGTTTAGTTTTGGTTATTTACTTACTAAAGAAAATATTGAGAATAGGGGTTATATATCTCGTCCTACAGACCAACGTTTGAAATTTGCTATACTATTTCAAGATTATGTGCCAAGAAACCCTAATCTAAAAATGTATTTGAATTTAGTTTATAATACGGGAGTTCCTGGAGGTTCTCCTTCTTATGCTGATCCTTATATATTTCAAAATAGGCTAAAAGATTATTTTAGATCTGATATTGGTATTTCATATGTATTAGTTGACAATAAAAAACGAGCTAAAAGTGTTTGGCTCCAAAAATTTAAAGAATTTTCAATAGGTATTGAGCTCTTCAATATGTTTGATGTGCAAAACTCAATAACAAATACTTGGGTAAGGGATATTTCTTCAAAAAACTCAGTTGCAATACCAAATTTTTTATCAGGGCGGGTTTTAAATGCTAAAATAAGCATGCGATTATAGTTGATAAAATGTTGATTTTTTTATTATAATTTAACTTATAGACCTCCAATATTAAACCATTGGAGACGTTACTAGTCTAAATGAAAAAGGTTATTGATAGCTGAAACCGAGCTCATAGAAAAACTTAAGGATCCGCTTACCCAGGAACAAGCGTTTAGAACACTTATGTCTCAGTATAAAGAGCGATTGTATTGGCATATACGAAAAATTGTAATTTCTCATGATGACGCCGACGATGTTTTACAAAATACTTTCATTAAAATTTACCGAAATATTCATAACTTTAAGGCAGAGAGTAAATTATTTTCATGGATGTATAGAATTGCAACAAATGAATCTATTTCTTTTATCAACAAAAGAGCAAAACAAAACAATATTGATGTAAGTGAATTACAATATAAAATGGCCGAAAATTTAGAGGCTGATGTATATTTTGATGGCAATGAAATACAACTGCAATTACAAAAAGCTGTTGCAACATTACCTCAAAAACAACAATTAGTTTTTAACATGAAATATTTCGATGATATGAAATACAAAGACATTTCTGAAGTACTTGAAACTTCAATAGGTGCACTTAAAGCATCATATCATCATGCAGTAAAAAAAATTGAAGCTTTTTTAACACAATAACCATTAAACCTTTTATTAGATTAATAGTCAAATAAGCATAGTGAAAAAAAATAGTTTAAAACATATAAAATTTAAAGAGAACCCATTTAAAATTCCTAAAGGGTATTTTGACACGGTAGAAAATGATGTGTTTGCAAAAATATCGAGTGAAAATTTTCCAAAAAAAGAAGGTTTTTCTAGTCCTACCAAATATTTTGAAGATGTTGAAAATAAAATTCTAACTAAAATAAGTGAAGACAAAAACGAAGAAAAATCTGGTTTTGCAATTCCTGAAAATTATTTAGAAACTATAGAGGATAAAGTAATTGCAAAAATTTCTAATGATAAAAGGCCTGTTAAAGTTATTGATTTCAAATCGGTCATTTTAAAGAGGGTTTTACCTTTTGCTGTAGCTGCCTCTTTATTATTAATTATTTATATAAATTATAATAATAAAACTACTAGCTTTGATTCCATTGCTTCTACTGATATTGAAAGATGGATTGAAGATGATCTGGTAACGTTAGATACCTATGAAATAGCCGAAGTTTATAAGGATATGCAAATAGAAAATCAAGACATTTTTGCCGAAGATGAATTAGAAGAATACTTAAATGGCACGGATGTTGAAAGTTTATTTTATGAAAATTAACCAAAAATGAAAAGAATAATACTAGGCATATCATTACTGTTATTATCGTCTTTAACTCTTGTTGCTCAAAATAACAGGGGTCAAATTAAGGCTTTAAAAACGGCCTTTATAACGAATGCCTTAGAATTATCTCCAAGTGAAGCTGAAAAGTTCTGGCCAATCTACAATCAATTTGATCAAAATATGCATAAATTCAAGGCTGTTAAAACTCAACAGTTAGCCCGTACTATACGATTAGCCGGAGGGATAGAAAAACTTTCTGAATCTGAATCTGAAAGAATTTTGAAAGAATTTATTGATATTGATTATAATGTAGCCAATGAAAAAAAGAAATTGCATAAAAATTTGACTGGAATTATTTCTTCAAAAAAAATTATAAAATTATTAAGAGCAGAACAAAATTTTAATAAAGAATTATTAAAAAGACTTCGAGAAAAAAGGCTTAAAAGAAATTAATAATTATATAAGAAATTGTATATAATGACGTTAATTAATTAAATTCGGAAAAAATAGATAAAAAATATATTATGAAAAAAATAAAACTAAGCTTGTTGTTAATAATTATTTTAACTGCATTTAATGTGACATATGCTCAAGACACTACTGAAAATAAAGTAAGTGCCAAAAAAATTAACAGTACTAAGAGTACTATCAATAGTTCAGAAAAAAAAGCCAAAAATATCAAATTTGATAAAATTGACTATTATGTGATAGAGGGTATGTGGTATACTAAATTAAAGAATAAATACGTCTTACGCCAAGCGCCAAAAGGTGCAAAAATTGATTTTTTACCACAAGGTGGCAAACCAGTTATTATGGGTGGGGTAAGATATTATAAATGCAAAGGTGTATTTTATAAAAAAAATAAAACCGATGATTTATATGAAGTCGCTAGACCTTAGCTAAATATAAAACCATTTGCAAATTTCAATTGGCTTTATAGACATAGTTTTAATGTACATTAAGAATACATTTTATCTCTTAAGTCATGAATCTTTTTATCATCATAATATTCATCAAAGCTCATATATCTGTCAATAACTCCTTTGGGTGTTAACTCGATAACTCTATTTGCTACTGTTTGGGCAAATTCGTGATCATGAGTTGAAAATAAAACAGTTCCTTTAAAGTTCTTTAATGAATTATTGAAAGCTTGTATTGATTCCAGGTCTAAATGATTAGTTGGTTCGTCAATTAATAATACATTGGCTTTCATCATCATCATACGAGAGAGCATACAACGAACTTTTTCACCTCCTGATATGACATTACATTTTTTTAAGGCCTCTTCCCCACTAAAGATCATCTTCCCTAAAAACCCTCTTATATAAACTTCTTCACGTTCTTCTTCAGTTGTTGCCCATTGACGTAACCAATCAACTAAGGACAAATCATTTTCAAAAAAACTTGAATTTTCAAGCGGCAAATATGCTTGTGAAGTAGTGACACCCCAGTGAAATTTTCCTGAATCAGCCTTTGCATTACCAAATATGATCTCATAGAACGCCGTAACAGCTCGAGAGTCTTTTGACAAGATAACTACTTTATCTCCTTTAGATAAATTAATATGGATATCGCTAAATAAAACTTCACCATCTGTTGATTTACTAAATCCTTCTACGTTTAAAACCTGATCACCGGCTACACGTTCTTGCTCAAAAATTATGGCAGGATATCTCCTGCTTGATGGTTTTATATCTTCAATGTTTAATTTTTCAATCATCTTTTTTCTACTGGTTGCCTGTTTAGATTTGGCTACGTTAGCAGAAAATCGTCTTATAAACTCTTCTAATTCTTTTTTCTTTTCTTCAGATTTTTTATTTTGCTGAGCACGTTGTCTAGCAGCTAATTGACTCGATTCATACCAAAAAGTATAGTTACCGGAGAAGCTATTGATCTTGCCGAAATCAATATCAGAAATATGTGTACAAACAGCATCTAAAAAGTGCCTATCGTGTGAAACCACAATTACTGTGTTTTCATAGTTCGCTAAAAAATTCTCTAGCCAGGAAATAGTTTCAAAATCTAAGTCATTGGTAGGTTCATCCATTATTAATACGTCAGGATTACCGAATAGCGCTTGTGCAAGTAATACTCTCACCTTTGCTTTTCCATCTAAATCTTTCATGAATGTGTAATGGTGTTCTTCTTTGATATCAAGATTAGATAATAAAGTTGCTGCATCACTTTCGGCATTCCAACCACTCATTTCTTCAAATTTCACTTGCAATTCTCCTATCTTATCAGCATTTTCATCAGAATAATCAGCGTACAGATTATCAATTTCTGTCTTTAATTTATATAATTCTTTGTTACCTTTCAATACAGTTTCGAGTACCGTAAATTCATCATATGCAAAGTGATCTTGTGTAAGCACAGACATTCGTTTGCCTTTCTCCAAAGAAACATGACCAGAAGTTGGGTCAAAATCTCCAGATAAAATTTTCAATAATGTAGATTTTCCAGCACCATTTGCTCCAATAATTCCATAGCAATTGCCTTGATTAAATACTATATTGACTTCATCAAATAAAATACGTTTTCCGAATTGTACTGATAAGTTTGAAACTGTAAGCATTAAAGTGATTTTTAAATTTTGGCAAAAGTAATGAAATGCATATTAATTAACGATAATAACATGAGTATAATTTAACATCTAATTAACTAAAATAATATGGGCTAATGGCTAGTTTTGCATAGTACAACTCAATTCAAAAGTATTGACATCATTATAAATGTATATCAAATTAATGAAATATTTGTTTATCCTATTTTCTTTAGTGCTAGCTGTCAGTTGTAATAACCGAGAAGAGAATAACACAACTCATTTCGGAGGGCAAATAATTAATCCTAAATCAGATAAAGTTTTTCTTTATAAAGGCGAACAGTTATTGGACTCAGCCAAATTGAATCAAAACAATAAATTCATAATTGATATTGATTCATTAAAATTGGGACTTTATAAATTTATGCATGGTCCTGAGATACAATATATCTATTTGGAACCTAAAGACAGTTTATTGATACGCATAAACACGTGGGATTTTGATGAGTCATTAGTATTTAGTGGTAAAGGTGCCGAACGTAATAATTTATTGATAAATTTATTTTTAGAAAATGAAAAAGAAGATAAATTATTTTTTGACTATTATTACTTAAATGATAGCCTTTTCGAATTAAAAATTGATTCTGTTTTACAACAAAAAAAGCTATTATTTATTCAATTTAAAGAAGAAATAGCTGATAACTCCGCTTTATTTGAGAAATTAGCCAATGCTGCTATCTACTATCCATTATACAGAATAAAAGAAGCTTATCCATACCAACATAAGAAATCGTTAAACTCGGGTAACTATCCGCATATCGACCCTGCATTTTACAAGTTTAGAAAAACTATAGATATTAATGATAAAGAGTTAGCTCACTTTTATCCTCATCGTGATTATGTAAAAACCTTTTTATATCATTTAGCATTCGAAAAACAAATCGTTGATGATTATAAAAGTGCAATAGATGTTAATTTTATGCAGGCTACTTTAGAAAATGTAAAAATTGACGAAGTTAAAAATACATTTTTACATCAGGGAATCTGGTATACTTTGTTGGATGAAAACATCTCAATTGAAGAAAAAGACAGAGCACAGCGCTTATTTTTTGATCATTGTAGTGATGAAAAGAGCGTTAAGGAAATCGCTCATTTAATTAGTGCTGCTGATAAACTGGCAAAGGGATTTAAGTTACCTGAAGTAAATTTATATTGTTTAAATAGCGATCAATTAAAACTAAGCAATATTATTAAAAATAAGAATACTGTTATTTATACTTGGCCGACCGACTTAAATCAAATTGATAACTTGGCAAAACGAGTAAATTATTTAGAAAAAAAATATCCTAATTACTTGTTTGTTGGTATTAATTCTAAAAATTCTGAATACCAATGGAAGAATCAAATCAAATCAAAAAAAATAAACTCAAACAATCAATATAGGGTTGATAATGGTAATGATTGGTTGGATTTAAATTTTACAAGAGCGATATTAATTGATAAAAATGGTATTGTACAAAACAATTTGACACATTTATCAAGCAACCATTTTGAAAAACAACTAAAAAATCTTATAAACTACTAATTCATAGTAGAATTGTTTAAAATAAGCTTACTTTTGCAAATTCATAAAAACAGAAGGTTTATTTATCTGCTGACGTGCATTTTATTTTGGAACCTTAGTTTGATAAATTTATAATATGTCTTTATTTAATGAGCTTGGTTTAAGCCAGGCTATCGTAGATGCCCTAACTGATCTAGGTTTTGAGCAACCAACACCAATACAAGAAAAAACAATTCCACAAATTCTTTCATCACACGATGATTTAAAAGCTTTTGCGCAAACGGGAACCGGTAAGACCGCAGCTTTTAGTTTACCGATTATAGAGCAACTTGATAGTAAAAGTAAAAGTACACAAGCTATAATACTATCTCCAACTAGGGAGTTAGCAATTCAAATTGGAAAAAACATAGATGAATATTGTAAATACCTTACTAATATTAACGTAGTTACAGTATATGGAGGAGCTAATATAGATGAACAAATAAGAGGTTTAAAAAAAGGAGCTCAAATAGTAGTTGGAACTCCTGGAAGAACTGTTGATTTAATAAAACGCAAGCAACTTAAATTAGGTAATATTAAATGGGTAGTACTAGATGAAGCTGATGAGATGCTTAATATGGGATTTAAGGATGAACTAGATCAAATTCTAGATGTAACTCCTAAAGAAAAACAAACGTTGTTATTCTCTGCTACTTTTCCAAAAGAAGTGAATGCCATTGCTAAAAACTACATGAATAATCCGGTAGAAATTGATGCAGGTAAACGTAATGCGGGAGCGGATAGTGTAACCCATGAATATTATTTAGTATCAGAAAGGAATCGCTACCCAACTTTAAAAAGATTAGCTGACATTAATCCTGATATTTATGGAATTGTATTTTGCAGAACAAGAAGAGAAACAAAAGATATTGCTGCAAAACTAATTACTGATGGCTATAACGCAGATGCCTTACATGGTGATTTATCACAAGCACAGCGCGATATTGTAATGGAAAAATTCCGTTCTAAACATTTACAATTATTGATTGCAACAGATGTTGCTGCAAGAGGGTTAGATGTTAATGATCTAACACATGTCATAAACTATAAACTACCAGACCAATTTGAAAATTATACGCACAGAAGTGGTAGAACAGGTAGAGCAGGGAAAGAAGGGATTTCAGTGGCCATTATCACTAATAGAGAAAAAAGCAATCTTAGACCTATTGAAAAAAAAATAGGAAAATATTTTACTCAGAAACTCGTACCTAACGGTAGAGATATTTGTGAAAAACAACTTTTTAAACTGATTGAAAATGTAAAAAATGTCGAGGTAAATGACGAACAAATAATGAGCTATTTGGATAGTATCATTTATAAGCAATTAGAAGATATAAGCAGAGAAGAACTGATAAGGCGTTTTGTTTCTATTGAATTCAATCAATTTTTATCTTATTATGAAGATGCCGAAGATTTGAACGGTGATGATACTAAAGAACGAAAAAGAGGTACTGATGAGAATTTTACTCGATTTTACATAAATCTGGGTAAAATGGATAGAATAAACCCTGCCAAATTAATGGGTTTAATTAATGAAAATCTCAATAAGACTGATGTTGAAATTGGTCAAATAGAAATTTTAAAAAGCTTTTCTTTTTTCGAAATAGATAAAGCGTATGGCGATACCATATTAAAAGCCTTTAAAAATGCAGAATTTAATGGAAGGTCTGTGATTGTAGAGGTTACAACTAAACCAAAAGGACGGGATAGAAGTCGTAGTAAAAGAAGTTTTGGTGGTGGCGAAAGACGTTCTAGAAGTGAAGGATTTGGCGGTCGTAAAAAAACTTCAGGAAGTTATGGAGGAAATAAAAGTAGTAGATTTGGTTCTTCAAAAACAAGTAGTAGTAGAAGAAGTAAACGATAGATATATTATTTATTATTTTAGATTATTTTTTTGACGATTTCATCGGCAATAGCCAAACA
>CAZJCZ010000078.1:0-10006 GCA_964544575.1 uncultured Flavobacteriaceae bacterium
AGTTTATAGAAGAAGCTGCTAAAAAAGAAGGAAAGCAACTTACTGATATGTCCCTCGCTGAAATGGATGTCCATTGGGAAAAGTCGAAGACCTTTTTCAAATAGCAAAATATTAGGAAAAGTCGAAGACCTTTTTCAAATAGCAAAATATTGAGAAAAGTCGAAAGCCTTTTTTAAATAATTTCTCTATCATCAATCTTTAGTTGAAATTTATATTTTTTGTACATTTAAATTTCTAAATCTGTCCCATGAAAATAAAATACGTTTTCCTGACTTTTCTTGTGTTGCTGTCAATAAGCTGTAAAAAAGAACAAGTCGAAGTATCAAGCATATCTGAAAAAAATGTTACTTCAGAAAAACATTTTGCCATTGTAATACATGGAGGTGCAGGTACCATAAAAAAAGCAAATATGTCTGAAGAACAAGAAGTGGCTTATCGCAAAAAATTGCAAGAAGCATTAGATACCGGTTACGCTATTTTAGAAAATGGTGGCACATCGTTAGACGCTGTTCAAGGAACGGTAAATGTCATGGAAGATTCCCCTCTTTTTAATGCAGGGAAAGGTGCTGTATTTAATAGCGCTGGCAAAAATGAATTAGATGCTTCTATCATGGATGGTAAAACATTGAATTGTGGAGCAGTAGCCGGAGTTAGTCATCTTAAAAACCCTATTAACGCAGCCCGTATAGTTATGGATAAGACCAGACATGTCATGCTTTCAGGTAAAGGTGCCGAAGATTTTGCAAAAGAACATAATCTAATTTTCGTTGAAGATGCATATTTCCATACAGAAAAAAGGTTCAATCAGTTGCTAAAAGCTCAAGAAAAAGATAAGGTAAAATTAGACCATTCTCTTAGTGGTATTGAACTTATTGATGAACACAAATATGGAACAGTAGGTGCAATTGCTATAGATAAGGATGGAAATATTGCTGCCGCGACCTCTACAGGTGGAATGACAAATAAAAAATATGGCCGAATTGGTGATTCTCCAATAATTGGTGCTGGCACCTATGCTAACAATAAAACCTGTGGTGTTTCATCTACAGGTACAGGAGAATATTTTATTCGAACATTGGCAGCTCATGAAGCTTCAAATTTAATGCAATATAAAAAATTAAGCCTGCAAGAATCTTT
Source organism: uncultured Flavobacteriaceae bacterium (assembly GCA_964544575.1). Taxonomy (GTDB): domain Bacteria; phylum Bacteroidota; class Bacteroidia; order Flavobacteriales; family Flavobacteriaceae; genus Aureibaculum. Next base: position 1,138 of record CAZJCZ010000078.1, read on the forward strand.
AAAAGAGGTAATTGGACAAATTGCCGAATTAGGTGGAAGTGGCGGAATGGTAGGCTTAGATAAAGATGCTAATATTGCGTGGTATTTTAATACTGAAGGTATGTATAGAGGTTATAAAAAATCAAATGGGGAAAATGTAGTGAAGTTTTATGAAGAGTGATTAACAAATATTCTAAATACAAAAAGATCAAAAAATATGACTGTAAAAGATATCACTAAATATCTCGAGAAACTCGCTCCATTAAAATATGCAGAAGATTTCGATAATGTGGGGCTGCTCGTCGGAAGTTATAGCACAAAGATTAGCGGAGTTTTAGTTACACTCGATACTTTAGAAAATGTTGTTGATGAAGCTATCAAAAAAAAATGCAATTTAATTGTCAGCTTTCATCCGATTATATTTTCTGGCTTAAAAAAACTAAATGGCAATAATTATGTAGAGCGTGTAGTATTAAAAGCAATTAAAAATGATATTGCTATTTATGCGATGCACACTGCATTAGATAATTCATTCAAGGGTGTTTCTGCAAAGATGGCTGAAGTATTAGGGTTGACCAATACAAAAGTGCTAATGCCAAAACAAGGGCTAATAAAAAAATTAACCACCTATGCCCCAACTAATGACGCTGAAATAGTTAGGACCGCCTTATTTAAAGCTGGAGCAGGTACTATTGGTAATTACGATAATTGTAGTTTTAATACTGATGGGGTTGGTACATATAAAGGAAATGAAGATTCTAACCCTACCATAGGTGAAAAAGGAAAATTGCATTCAGAAAATGAAACGTTTATAAGTGTTATTTTTGAAAAACATTTACAAACTAATATTCTTAAGGCACTTTTTGAGGCCCACCCTTATGAAGAAGTAGCATATGATATTGTTACTACTGATAACTTTCACCAAAATATTGGCATGGGCATGATAGGTGAGCTAGATAGTCCGTTAACCGAAGAAGATTTTTTGACATTCGTAAAAGAACAATTCAATTTACAATGTATTAAGCATTCGAAATTATTAAATAAACCCATAAAAAAAGTTGCTTTATTAGGAGGGTCTGGTAGTTTTGCCATAGACACGGCAAAACACTTAAATGCAGATGTATATATTTCATCAGATTTTAAGTATCATGATTTTTTTAAAGCTGAAAATCAATTAGTCTTAGCAGACATTGGGCATTATGAAAGTGAACAATTTACAAAAAACCTAATCGTAGATTATCTTACAAAAAAATTCCGTAATTTTGCAATCGTTTTATCAGAAAAAAATACAAATCCTATCAACTACTTATAAAGATGGCAAAAAAAGAAATAACCGTAGAAGATAAATTAAGAGCTTTATACGACTTACAGTTAATTGATTCTAGAATTGACGAAATAAAAAATACACGTGGTGAATTGCCATTAGAAGTTCAAGATTTAGAAGATGAAATTGAAGGTTTAAATACTAGACTTTCTAATTTTAATAGTGATATAGAAAATTTAGAAACCAGTATAAAAAATAGAAAATTAACAATTGACGGGGCAACCTCGGCAATTAAAAAATATACTACTCAACAAAAAAATGTTAGAAATAACAGAGAATTTGATTCATTGTCTAAAGAAATTGAATACCAAGAGCTAGAAATGCAATTGGCTGAAAAGCATATCAAAGAATTTTCTGTTAAAATTGAACAAAAAAATGAAATTATTGATGCGGCCAAAGAAAAACTCAAAGAAAGAAATGAACATCTTAAGCATAAAAAAAATGAATTAGATGCTATTCTTGCTGAAACTGAGAAAGAAGAAAAGATGTTGCACAAAAAATCAGCTGAATTTGGCAAATTAATTGATGAGCGTTTATTAAATGCCTACAACCGTATTCGTACAAAAGTTAGTAACGGATTAGCTGTAGTGTCTATTGAAAGAGGAGCTTCAGGCGGTTCATTCTTCACCATCCCACCACAAATGATTGTAGAAATTGCAACTAGAAAAAAAATTACCACAGATGAGCACAGTGGAAGGATTTTAGTAGACCCACAATTGGCAGAAGAAGAAAGACAAAAAATGGGAAAATTTATTTCTTAAATCACTCAAACCATAATAATGAAGCCATTGAAAATTCAATGGCTTTTTTTATTTTATAAATACAAGTAATAACAACCATATCATTGGAATACTTTCAACAAAAAAGGCACTATAATACTTGTTTTGATCATGTGTCGCTTTTAGCAAGAAAAACAGCGATATTAAAGCAATAATAAAGTTAATTCTATAATTGGCTTCCGTAGAATTTTTCAAAAATTCTAATCCTAAAAATAGCATCAAAAAAAACAAACCAACTACCTTAGATTTTTGTATTCCAATAACTTGAGGCAGCGTTTTCAAATTTTTATTATCAAAATTCAAGTCTCTTATATCAAAAGGGATCGTTATGGCTACAATAAATAAAAAACGTTGAATGAACGTAATAATTTCATTACTTTCTACTTCAATACTATAATTAATTAATGGGAAAAGCACCGTAATGCCCGCATATGAAATAGCTATCAAAAATAGCTTGAGAAAAGCTACACTCCTCAAAGTAAAAGAATTACTCTTATTCCAAGGGAAAGGAATAACATAAAATAAAGTTAAAAACCCAAAAGGAATTAAAGTAATAATAGCCTTAAAATTTAAAAAGAAACTTTGATAAATCAGGATACCTAAAGAAAGAAAAGTTAACCCTAATAAGGTGTTTTTATTATTTTTTATAAAAACGGCGAACCAAATCTTGTTTTCTAAAGCATTATAAAACCTAATTAAATTATAAGAAACAATTGTTGAAAATAATACAAAGAATGGCAACAAATTACTTTCAATCTCATTTTCAATCAATGTTATTTTTGTCAAACAAAAGGCTGCTAAAGCAACGTGAATATTGCTGAATATGTAGAAATCAAAAAATCGTTTGAGAGTGCCCATTATACAAATGTAATGAATTGACTTTTCAGTGGATAAATTATCGATTTTCAATACAAAACGTAGCACTTTTTTAATTACATTTGGTCAGAAATTTAACAATTTATCTCATAAAAAAATGAAAACGGATTCCTTTGCATTAAGACACCTTGGTCCTAGACCAAAGGAGGTAAAAGAAATGCTTAAAACAATTGGGGTAGAAAGCCTTGAAAAATTAATATCTAATACAATACCTAGTCATATAAAGTTAGAAAATCCGTTAGATCTTCCAGAACCAATGTCCGAGTTTGAATTTAGCGCTCATATTGAAGGCTTGTCAAAGAAGAATAAAATCTTTAAGTCATTTATTGGATTAGGTTATCATCCAACAATTTTACCTGCGGTTATACAACGTAATATCTTTGAAAACCCAAGTTGGTACACATCATATACCCCATATCAGGCAGAAATATCACAAGGGAGATTAGAGGCATTATTAAATTATCAAACAATGGTGTCTGAATTAACAGGTATGGAGTTAGCAAATTCTTCATTGTTAGACGAAGGTACTGCTGCCGCTGAGGCGATGATCATGTTATTTAACGCACGTTCAAGAGATCAAAAAAAGGCTGAGGCTAATCAGTTTTTTGTGTCTGATGAAGTACTCCCTCAAACTGTATCTATTTTAAAAACCCGTTCAAACCCTCTTAATATTGAGCTGGTTTTTGGCAATCATGAAACATTCAAATTTTCAGAAGAAGTATATGGAGCCTTATTACAATACCCAACAAGATATGGTCAAGTTTATGATTACACTGATTTTATTGAAAAGGCACATGTTAATGATGCAAAGGTAGTTGTGGCAGCTGATTTATTGGGCTTATCAATATTAAAATCACCTGGAGCAATGGGTGCTGATGTTACTGTTGGTACCTCTCAACGCTTTGGAATCCCTTTAGGATATGGCGGCCCCCATGCTGGTTATTTTGCCACTAAAGAAGCATATAAAAGATTAATTCCAGGTAGAATTATTGGAGTTACAATTGATGTTGACGGTAAAAGGGCTTTACGGATGGCATTGCAAACACGTGAGCAACATATTAAAAGAGAAAAAGCTACTTCAAATATTTGTACTGCCCAAGTATTATTGGCTGTCATGGCCGGGATGTATGGTGTTTATCATGGCGCTGACGGGCTTCAATTTATTGCGGGTCGCATTCACTCCCTAACGAATGTGTTAAATGAAGCCATCTTAAAACTAGGCTTTCAACAAATGAATACAGTATTTTTTGACACCTTGCAAATAGGAGTAAAGTCAATTACTGATGTAAAAAAAATAGCTGAAGAAAAAGAGGTCAATTTCGCATATTTTGATGATTCAACTATTGGAATTTCTTTGAATGAAACCACGAGTTTAGCTGATGTTAACGAAATTATAGAAGTTTTAACTTTAGCTAAAGGTTTAAAATCTTTAATTCTAAAGGAATATATAGATAGTAATACAATTCCGAAAAATGTAACAAGGAATACTTCGTTTATGACAAATGAAGTTTTCAGAAATTACCGTTCTGAAACCGAGATGATGCGTTATATAAAAAGGTTAGAGCGTAAGGATATTTCTTTGACCGATTCTATGATATCCTTAGGATCTTGTACCATGAAATTAAATGCGGCTTCCGAAATGTTGCCATTGAGTTCAACAAGTTGGAACAGTATCCATCCATTTGTGCCTGTGGAGCAAGCGCAAGGTTATCAGGAGATGTTAAAGGATCTTGAAAATTCCTTAAATGTTATTACAGGTTTTACTGCTACCTCTTTGCAACCTAACTCGGGTGCTCAAGGAGAATACGCTGGTCTCATGGTTATTAGCGCTTATCATAGATCAAGAAATGAAATGTTTAGAAATATTTGTTTGATCCCCGCCTCTGCTCATGGCACTAATCCTGCATCTGCAACAATGGCAGGTATGAAAGTAGTGGTCACAAAAACCTCTGATAACGGAAATATTGATATTGACGATTTACGTGAAAAGGCTCAATTACACAAAAATAACTTAGCAGCTTTAATGGTAACATACCCTTCTACACATGGTGTGTTTGAAAGTGCTATCAAAGATATTACAGAAATAATTCACGTTAATGGCGGTCAAGTCTACATGGATGGTGCTAATATGAATGCACAGGTTGGATTGACAAATCCTGCAACCATTGGCGCTGATGTATGTCACTTAAATTTACACAAAACATTTGCTATCCCTCATGGTGGCGGTGGTCCTGGAGTTGGACCTATTTGTGTTGCAGAACATTTAGCTGAATTTTTACCAACAAATCCTATTATTAGAACTGGCGGGGAAAATCCTATTTCGGCAATTTCGGCTGCACCTTGGGGCTCCGCATTGGTTGACCTGATCTCATATGGATATATTAAGATGCTGGGGGCTGAAGGATTGGAAAAATCGACGATTTATGCTATTTTGACGGCAAATTATATAAAGGTTAGGTTAGAAAAACATTATAAAATTTTATACACCGGAGAAATGGGGTTTTCAGCTCATGAAATGATTGTTGATTTTCGAGAATTTAGAGCAAAAGGTATTGAAGTAAGTGATGTAGCCAAGCGGTTAATGGATTATGGTTTTCATGCCCCTACCCTTTCTTTCCCTGTTGCCGGAACTTTGATGATTGAGCCCACAGAAAGTGAAAGTAAAAAAGAAATTGATCGTTTTTGTGATGCATTAATTGAAATTAAAAAGGAAATTGATGAGTATGTTGAAGGACAGGATTCTGTCTTGAAAAATTCACCACATACACAAGAAATGACAACCACAGACAATTGGAATTTTAGCTATTCCAGACAAAAAGCCGCTTTTCCGTTATCTTTTGTTTCCGAAAATAAATTCTGGCCACCAGTGCGAAGGGTTAATGATGCTTATGGTGATAGGCATTTAATATGTTCATGTAATCCCATTGAAGATTATATGGAAGTTTAAAAAAAATAACTCTTTTATTAAAAGACATAAAATATTACCTTTGCGGGCACTCATTATTAATAATGAATTTTAAATATGAAAAAAATAACCAAGGCAACCTACCTGCAATGGTATAAAGATATGCTGTTTTGGCGGAAGTTCGAGGACAAATTAGCCGCACTTTATATTCAACAAAAAGTAAGAGGTTTCTTACATTTATATAACGGGCAAGAAGCAGTACTTGCAGGATCTTTACATTCAATGGATCTAACTAAAGATAAAATGATCACTGCATATCGAAATCACGTTCAGCCTATTGGAATGGGAGTTGACCCAAAGAGAGTGATGGCAGAATTATTTGGTAAAGCCACTGGCACATCACAAGGTCTCGGCGGTTCTATGCACATTTTTTCCAAAGAATTTAGATTTTATGGAGGGCATGGTATTGTTGGGGGACAAATACCCCTAGGAGCGGGTATCGCTTTTGGCGATAAATATCAAGGTAATGATGCGGTTACTTTAACCTGTTTTGGTGATGGAGCGGCACGACAAGGTTCGTTGCACGAAACCTTTAATATGGCTATGCTTTGGAAATTACCTGTGGTATTTATTGTGGAAAATAATGGTTATGCCATGGGTACATCAGTTGAGCGCACAGCAAGCCATGAGGATATTTGGAAACTTGGGTTGGGTTACGAAATGCCTAGTAGACCTGTGGATGGAATGAACCCCATTAAAGTAGCTGAAGCAGTAGATGAAGCTATTCAACATGCCAGAAAAGGAAATGGCCCTTCATTCTTAGAAATGAAAACCTACAGGTATAGGGGACATTCTATGAGTGACGCACAACATTACAGAACCAAAGAAGAGGTTGCAGAGTATAAAAAAATTGATCCAATCACTCAGATATTAGATGTTATTAAAAATAAAAAATATGCGAGTGATGAGGAGATTAACGCCATTGCTAAAGATGTTAAATCTAGGGTTGCTGAATGTGAAAAATTTGCAGAAGAATCGCCTTACCCGGATAAACAAGTAATGTATGATATTGTTTACGAACAAAAAGACTATCCATTTTTACAACATAAATTATAAGATATGGCCGAATTAATTACAATGCCACGTTTAAGTGATACTATGGAAGAAGGAACGGTCGCTTCTTGGTTGAAAAAAGTTGGAGATGAAGTTCAAGAAGGGGATATCCTTGCTGAAATAGAAACTGATAAAGCTACCATGGAGTTTGAATCATTCCATGAGGGCACTTTATTACATATTGGTATCAAAGTAGGCGAATCGGCCAAGGTAGACTCTCTATTAGCGATTATTGGTGAAAAAGATGAAGATTTTTCTGGTTTATTAGCTGATAATAAAACTGATCTACAAAAAGGTAAAAAAGAGGAGTCAGTAACGGAGAACCTGCCTGAAGATAAGGTGGAAAAAACTGAAAATAAAGCCGGAACCAATTTAGACATCCCTGAAGGAGTTGAGATTATTACTATGCCTCGACTGAGTGATACAATGACAGAAGGAACAGTGGCAAACTGGCTTAAAAAAGTAGGTGATTCTATTAGTGAAGGTGATATTATTGCTGAAATAGAAACTGATAAAGCTACCATGGAGTTTGAATCTTTTCATGAAGGTACATTGTTATATGTTGGTCTTAACGAAGGTGAGACAACATTAGTAGATAATGTATTGGCCGTTATTGGTAAAAAAGATACTGACATTTCTGGAGTTATTGAAGCAATTAAAAGTGGAGCTTTTTCTAAAACAGGAGATAAACCTGTTAGTGTTGAAAAGGTTACTGAAACCCCTAAACCCCAACCGGCAGAGGAAACTGCCAGACCTATAGTTACTAATAATGCTTCGGGAGGAAGAATTCTGGCTTCACCTTTAGCTAAGAAAATAGCTAATGAAAAAGGAATAAACTTAGCTCAGGTAACCGGAACAGGCGAACACGGTCGTATCATTAAAAGAGATATAGAAAACTTTACCCCTGGCACATCAAGCGCTTCATCTATGCCATTTGCACCAAGTGGTCAGGAGAGTTTTGAAGAAATATCTAATTCGCAAATGCGAAAGGTTATTGCACGTCGTTTGGGCGAATCTAAATTTACAGCCCCACATTACTATTTGAATGTTGAGTTTGACATGGATAATGCCATTGCCTTCAGGCAACAATTTAATTCGGTTCCAGATACTAAAATATCATATAATGACATTGTTGTAAAAGCAGTTGCTTTAGCTTTAAAACAACATCCAAAAGTAAATTCACAATGGTTTGATGATAAAATTCGCATAAACCATCATGTACATATTGGAGTTGCTGTTGCCGTTGAAGATGGATTATTGGTTCCTGTTTTACGCTTTGCTGACGAACAAAATTTACCTCAAATTGGGGCTCAAGTAAAAGACTTCGCTGGTAGAGCAAGGAATAAAAAATTGACTCCTCAGGAAATGGAAGGAAGTACATTTACAATTTCTAATTTAGGAATGTTTGGTATCACAGATTTTACGTCTATTATCAATCAGCCGAATTCAGCCATTCTTTCTGTTGGTGCTATTGTCCAAAAACCTGTTGTTAAAAACGGGCAAGTTGTTGTAGGTAATACTATGAAACTAACAATGGCCTGTGATCACAGAACGGTTGATGGCGCAACTGCATCGGAATTTTTATTGACACTAAAAGAATACATAGAAAATCCTGTAACTATGTTGATTTCATAGACTAGTTACTACTTTATATAAAAAGGCTACAATTTCTAATTCGAAATTGTAGCCTTTTTATCGTTTTTACAAAAATTGTAAATGCTCTATAATTGCGCAGGAGAATGATGTTCGTGAACCATCTTCCATTCACCCTTTGTTTTAACAAATAATAAAGTAATTAGATTATTAACTATAATTGGTTCTCCTCCAATAATTAATTCAAAATCTGAGATAAAGGTTAAATTAGCTACATTCCCATAATATACGGCAACTTTC
>CAZJCZ010000079.1:0-4841 GCA_964544575.1 uncultured Flavobacteriaceae bacterium
ATAGCACATTCAAATGGAAAATCTGAAAGTTGAATAGCTGCAGATGCTGCTAATCCTGCCATTGCTTCTGGCATAACTTCATCATCATGAGACATTAATTGAATCATCACTTGCGTTTCTGCGGTATAATCTTTTGGGAATAACGGACGTAAAACACGGTCTACTAAACGCATTGTTAATACTTCACCGTCACTTGGTCTTGCTTCTCTTTTAAAGAAACCACCTGGATAACGTCCTGCCGCAGCAAATTTTTCTCTGTAATCTACTGTTAATGGCAGAAAACCAAGGTCTTTTTGTTCGTAATTGGAAACAACTGTACATAATAACATACATTTTCCCGATGTTACAACAACAGAACCATGCGCCTGTTTTGCTAATTTTCCGGTTTCTAATGAGATGGTTCTTCCATCTCCTAAATCAATAATTTCTTTAAATACCTTAGGTATCATATTTTTTAGTTTTTTTACCCGAAGTAACGGGTAAGATTTAACAATTGGTTTTGTAGTTGTGTGTTAACCAATGAAAAGTAATAAAAGCTTCTTTTAATAAAAAAGAGGCATAAAGCCTCTCTTTGTTATTTTCTTAATCCTAATTCTTTAACAATTGCACGGTATCTTTCAATCTCGGTTTTGTTTAAATAGTCAAGTAAATTTCTTCGTTTACCAACTAATTTTACCAAAGAACGCTCTGTATTAAAATCTTTTTGATTCTTTTTTAAATGCTTTGTTAAATGGTTAATTCTGTGTGTAAATAAGGCTATTTGCCCTTCAGAAGAACCTGTGTCTTTTGCAGATTTTCCATGTTTTTTGAAAATTTCTGCTTTTTTTTCAGCTGTTAAATACATGCTAACATTAAATTTTAATTAATAATTTTTATGTACTGATATCTTATCAGGCGGCAAATATAAAACTATTATTTTGATTAACAACTAATTGAATATGGTAGTTTTATATTTATTCAATGATATTAAACCTTTTTAAATTCATTAAGTCTTAGATACATAACTTTTAAAAAATAGTATAATGAAAAGACAAAAACTCACATTTGGAATAATAGCTTTAGCGCTATTTGGGCTAGTTCTAACTAGCTGTAATGAATCTGATACAATTCAGGAAGACCTTATTACCGAAGAAATTGATCTTAAAGCAGCAGAAACTGAAGCAGTAATTGATAAAGTTTCTGATGAATCGAGCGCAATAATTGAAGAAGCTTATTTAATGGAAGAATTCCCAATTACTAAAAGCAATGTTACCGATAGATATTTACCTGACTGTGTAACAATAACAGTTGTTATTGTTCAAAATATGAAAACAGTAACGTTAGATTTTGGTGAGGGTTGTGAATTGCGTAATGGAAATTTTGTTAGTGGGAAAATTATTATGACATATGAAAGAGACCCTGAAGCAGCAAGCAAAATGATTACTTATTCTTTTGATGAATTTTATTTTAATCGTAAAAATGTTGAAGGAGGAGGTTCAATACTAAGAGAGCGTTCAAACGAAAACAGCAACCCTCAATCTACTAAAACATTTGATGTTACTGTAACTTGGCCAGACGGATTGTTTGCAAGTAAGGTAGGTGTAAAAGTGCGAGAAATGATTGAAGGTCAAAGTACATCAGCCTGGGGTGATAATGTATTTTTAATTACCGGTAATTGGACTTTTACCAGGAGAAACGGTAATGTACTATCGGCTGAAATAATTAAAGAGTTAAGAAGAGAATTAGCTTGTAAGTTTTTAGTAAGTGGTACTATAGAATTGAGTAAAAATCTAGATACTGCAATATTAGATTATGGAGATGGTGAGTGTGATGACCTAGCTACAGTCAGTATCAATGGTGGTGAAAGAAGAGAAATACATCTAAGTAATTTGTAATAGACAATTTATTAAATTAAAAAGAGCGGTAATTTTATCGCTCTTTTTTTTATGCTCTAATTGGAATATTTTGGATTAAATCGATGTATAAATTAATTTGTTTTTTAAGGTATTTTCGCTCTATGATTTTATCTAAAAACCCATGTTCCAATACAAATTCAGATCGTTGAAAGCCTTCAGGTAAATCTTTACCGGTGGTGTCTTTAACAACACGAGGTCCTGCAAATGCAACAAGCGCATTCGGCTCTGCAAAATTCACATCACCTAACATGGCATACGACGCTGTAGTACCGCCGGTTGTAGGGTCAGTACATAATGAAATATAGGGAATTTTAGCCTCTGCCAGCTGAGCTAACTTCGCCGATGTTTTTACCAATTGCATTAAGGATAAAGACGCTTCCATCATTCTAGCCCCACCAGATTTTGAGATCATTAGAAATGGAATTTTCTTTTTAATTGAATAGTCAATTGCTCTTGCTATTTTTTCTCCTACTACACTGCCCATTGAACCACCGATAAAAGCAAAATCCATGGCGGCCACAACTAAATCTTTACCTAATGATTTTCCAACTGCAGTTCTAACTGCATCTTTCAACTTCGTTTTTTCTTGAGCCTGTTTTAACCTGTCAGTATATTTTTTAGTATCAACAAATTTTAAGGGGTCTTTAGAAGTTATATTCGGATTAAGTTCTTTGTATTTATTATCATCAAACAAAATCTCAAAGTACTCATTACTGCCAATTCTAACATGATAACCATCTTCTGGGCTTACATAATAGTTTTGCATCAACTCTTCTGTATCGATAACTTTTCCACTAGGGGTTTTGTACCAAAGCCCTTTTGGAACGTCCTTTTTTTCTTCGGTAGGCGTTTGAATTCCTTTATCTTTTCGTTTAAACCAAGATGCCATAAGATAATTTTTTGGGTTGGTAAGTTAGTAAAAAAACGAACCTATTATAAAATTGATCTTTTTTTTAACAGTAAAATTATAAAGTATTGACGTTGTTTAAATCTTCGAATGCTTGTTTTAGCCTTGTTTTAAAAGTAACTTCACCTTCACGAAGCCATCTTCTTGGATCATAATATTTTTTATTAGGAACATCATCTCCATCAGGATTACCAATTTGACCTTGTAAATAAGCAGAATTCTCTGCCATATAATCTCTAATGCCGGTCATAAAACCATACTGTAAGTCAGTATCTATATTCATCTTGATCACACCATAACCAATGGCTTCTCTAATTTCTTCAACTGTAGAACCCGATCCGCCATGAAACACAAAATCTATCGTGTTGTGAGGCACATTGTATTTTTTAGTTATATATTCTTGTGAATTTTTGAGAATCTTAGGAGTCAATTTTACATTACCAGGTTTATATACCCCATGTACATTTCCAAAGGCAGCAGCAATAGTAAATCGATTGCTTATTTTTGATAATTCTTCATAAGCATAGGCAACTTCTTCGGGTTGGGTATATAATTTAGAATCATCAACATCAGTATTATCAACGCCATCTTCTTCACCACCTGTTATGCCTAATTCTATTTCTAAGGTCATGCCCATTTTACTCATGCGCTCGAGATATCTTTTACAAATTTCTATATTTTCTTCGATGGGCTCTTCTGATAAATCTATCATATGAGAACTATATAATGGTTTACCTGTTTCTGCAAAATGTTTTTCACCAGCGTCTAGAAGTCCATCAATCCAAGGCAATAATTTTTTTGCACAATGATCTGTATGTAAAATAACAGGAACTCCATGAGCTTCGGCCATTAAATGTACATGTTTAGCACCTGCTACTCCTCCTACAATTGCTGCTTTTTGACCTTCATTTGATAAGCCTTTACCAGCATTAAAATGAGCTCCCCCATTAGAAAATTGTACAATTACTGGAGCATTTAGCTCGGCAGCAGTTTCTATAACGCCATTAATTGAACTTGAACCAATTACGTTTGCAGCAGGTAATGCAAATCCTTTTTCTTTTGCTAATTTAAAAATCTCTTGAACTTGATCTCCTGTAGCAACTCCTGATTTTATTTTATGTGCCATAATTTTTGTATAAAATTTAAAGGGTAAAATTAGTAAAAATTAACGTTATAAATGGCTAAAAAAACGAAATCGTTATAGTTAAGTTTTATTTTTTTTAGAAAGGATAATTAATACCTATGTTATAAACGGCATTTCCGAAATTGTAGTTTTGAAACCATTTATTTGAAGATGATAAATAGGGTTCATAAGTTTTAAAACCAATATCAAATCTAAAAATGAGAAAGTTAAAATCGTATCTAATACCAAAACCAGAACCAACAGCTATATCTTTTAATGATGAAAATCCGTTAAATTTTGAATCAGAAGTTGTGACAGTTGAATTAGTAATATCCCAAATATTACCGGCATCAACAAAAAGAGCACTATAAACGCTATTTAAGACCTTGAATCGATATTCGAAGTTAGTTGTTAATTTCAAACTTCCTGTATTAAACTCTAAACTACTTAACTCTGACCCGGGACCGAGATCAAAAGTTCGCCAAGCTCTTATGTCATTGGTACCACCTGCTCTATAACTTCTGCTAAATGGAATATCATTAGAATTGCCAAAAGGAATTGCAATTCCTATAAAGGTTCTATGCGCTATGGTAGTATTTGGGTTAATACTCCAATATTTTTTATATTCCACTTCTGTTTTTAAATATTGAGCTACATCTAATCCGAATAGTTGTTTTTTGCTACCATCAGATGGTTTTTTAAGAAATGCCGATGTTAAGCTCCCAGATGAAATTAATCTACCTGTAAAAGTTGAAAAATTATTATCATTAAAACCCTCTCTGTTACTATAATTGTATGAATAGGAAATAACTGGTACTAATACATCTTCAATTAAAATTTCTCTACGTTCGCTAACTTTCTGCACCTCCAAAAATTCCGCATTATTATTGGTTTCATAATTATTATCTGGGTCAAG
>CAZJCZ010000079.1:4941-9971 GCA_964544575.1 uncultured Flavobacteriaceae bacterium
TTATCAGTGTTTTGATTTCTTATATATTGAACGTTCAATAATTCAAATTTATGTTTCGTTGTAAGTTTGCTTCGCCAGGCATAATCTATACCACCTGTAATATTTTGCCTATCCAATCCTATGTTGCGTTGAAAACCTAAACTTAAAAAAATATTGGTCTTAGGTGACATTCTTTTTGGGATTATTTTGGTAGTATTCACAGGAAATAACATTCTTGGAATTTTTAAATTGGCACCCGCTCCAAATTCCCAGGCATTAAAAAACTTGGAATTATCAGATACATCTTTTGAAGTGTTTAAAAATGACCCTTGAAAAGATAATTCTAAAATTTCGGCACCTTTAAACACATTTCTATTAAATAATGAAAACTTCCCAAGTATACCAAATGGCTTTATATTAGAAGTTGTAAATTCCGTATCAAAACCTAAAGAATATTTTTTTAAAGGAGTTAGATAAATGTTCGCAGTTAAAGATTCATCATCGTTTTCAATATATTTGATATCAACGGACGGTCTAAAGTTTTGTAACTCTCGTAAATATCTTCTAGTGAAGTCCCTTTCAGAATCTTTATAAATACTATTAGGCTGTATAATAATAGCATTTGCTAAATATTTTGGATTGTATTTTAATTTTGTGTTTGAATAAAAATTATAACCCTTGAAAGTAGTAGAATCTGTCGGTATTTGATTTTTTGTATTAAATGAAAAATCTGTATATATATTTACTTTTTTTACTTTTCGAATTTTAAAAGGAGTACTGAATATGCTATCACCTTCTTCAACTATTCGGTTAGGAATTTTTAATAATATATTTTTGTTATGCGAAGTAGTTAATGAATCTATCCATAACTCAATTAGGTTATTTCCAAAATGATAAATACCTGCGTTTCTAAATAATGAAATAAGTCTTTCTTCTTCCTTTTTAAAATCGTTGTAATCAATTTGCTTTCCTGATATCAACAATGATTGGTCTTGATTAGAACGATAAATGGAGTCTAGTGCAGGAGAATTAATTGTGGTTGCTATTGTATCAATAAAATAAGGTTCATTTGTGGTTATAAGATAGTCAACAGTTGATCTTTTATTCTCTTTTTTATGTTCTATAAATGTAACATTTGCATCAAAAAAACCTTTACTTAAATGGTATTTGTAAAGGGAATTAACAGATCTATTAATTTGAATACTATCTGAAATTACGGGTGGATTGCCATTTCTTAAAAACCAACCATTAATACCCCGGTAAGATTTACCTATGCCTTTAACTTGTTTTTCTGAAAAAAGCCTTGTGAGATTTTTCTCTGTTTTTGGATTTTCTTCAAGCCATTGTTCGAAACGGGTCTCATAATCAGGGTTCACTCTATTATAGAGATGTAGTGAAAATGGTATCCCTAACACCTTTTGATTTGGTTTTTGTCTTATAAAACTTCTAATTTCTTGATTGGAAGTTTTTTTATCATTTACAATTAGTGTGTTTTTTTCTAACAAATATTCACCGTCAGGAACACTTTTCGTAGCATCACAAGAAACTATTGCAATAAGAAATACAATAAATACTGTTATTTTAGCGAAATAGTTAAGCAATGCTGTTTAAGTTTTATAAAACGAAAATAGTTAATTATATGTTGAATAATTCTAAATTACTGATGATATTTCAAAAATAATACCATTTAAATGTTAAGTAAAAATCAAATCAAATTAATAACGAGTTTAAAACATAAAAAGTACCGAATTGAACTTCAATTGTTCGTCGCTGAAGGAATAAAGGGAGTTAATGAATTTCTTTACTCAAATAGTAAACTCGAAAAATTATTTTGTACCGAGGACGTATACTCATCTTTTAAAAAATTTGATCCACAAATTATTTCTGAAACAGAGCTGTCGAAAATAAGTGGATTGACAACCCCAAATAAAGTATTGGGGCTATTTAAAATACCTGAAGTTGCTAAAATAGATGAAGAAGGACTGATTTTAATGTTGGACGATATAAACGATCCCGGTAATTTGGGAACTATTATTAGGTTATGCGATTGGTTTGGCGTTAAACAACTAGTATGTTCAAATAATACTGTAGATTGTTATAACCAAAAGGTTGTACAAGCTACAATGGGGTCTTTAGTTAGAATTCCAATAACTTATTGCGATTTGAAAGAATTTTTAAAACAAACCCAATTGCCAATTTATGGTGCTGTAATGGATGGAGACAATGTTTATTCAACTAATTTGGAACAAAATGCTATACTGGTTATGGGAAATGAATCTAACGGGATATCGGAAAAAATAGGACAACTATTAAATACTAAAATAACAATTCTAAGATATAGTGAAACAACGATTACTGAAAGCTTAAACGTTGCAACCGCTACGGCAATTTTATTAAACGAATTCAGAAGAATTAAGTTTATTCAAAGGTAAAATTAATAAATACTCCCCGGGTACCAAAATAATCTATAACTCCAGTATAAGGACCAGTATAAGGCTCGCCATAATTAGTGTCTGGTATAATTTCATTATTGATGGCAAAAATACCTCTTATGGACGGAGAAAATTTGAAATAAAATAAATAAATATCAACTCCAACACCAATTTCATACATAAAATTACTTTTTTTCATCCTAAATTCACCCTGGCTATTGTCATTGACATTTTTTTCATTACTTGAAAAATTAAAATCATAGGATACCCCACCAATAACAAAAGCACGCATATTATCAAGTCTATTAGTGCTAAATTTTAGTAAAAGAGGCATTCTTAAATAAGTGCCAGGAACTTCTCTCTCTTCATTTAAAAAATTGTAAGTTAATGTTTTAGTATTGCTTGATAAACCAGGCTCAAATCGTAAATTGATATTTTCATGTAATTTGTAATCTACTATTAAGCCTATATTGAAACCATATGATTCTTCTACTGACAAGTAATTGTCATCATCTAAATTGAGATCAGAAAGAAAACTATTATAACTTACTTTAAAAGTTTTTTTGTTTAATCCTAAATAATATCCAAAGTGCAATTGCTTTTTATCAAAATTTGGGAGATATTCAATTCTGTCTTTCTTTTGAGCAGCTATTGAGCTGCTAAATAGTAATAGTAAACTAACTATACATAAAAAAGCTTTTTTCATCTGATTATTTTATTGCTGTATAAATGGAAGCTGCTCCAAAAGTTAAGGGTGTGTTAGTTGCATTACTAAACCCATTTTTTTCTAAAATATTGTTGAATTTTTTTCCATAAGGAAAAACGGCTGCAGATTTTGGCAAATAAGCATAAGCCCTTTTATCTTTTGAGAATATTTTTCCAATTGTTGGAATTATATAGTTTGAATAAAAATTGAATAATTGCTTAACCGGAAATTTTTCAGGCTGTGAAGTTTCTAGCACTACAAAAATTCCATTTGGTTTTAATACTCTACAAATTTCTTGTAATCCTTTATCAAGATTCTCAAAATTTCTAACACCAAAACCAACAGTAATTGCATCAAAATAATTATCGGTAAAAGGTAAATTTTCTGAATCTCCTATTACCATTTCAATCAAATCTTCGAGTTTTTTTTCTTTTACTTTTTTGATACCTATGTCAAGCATCCCTTTTGATAAGTCTAAGCCAATAATTTTTTTTGGTTTAAGCTTAGCAAGTAAAATAGCAAAATCACCAGTACCGGTAGCAATATCAAGAATTTTTTCCGGTTTTTTTTCTCCAATAATATGAACCACTTTTTTACGCCATTTAATATCTATTCCGAAAGTTAATATTCTATTTAGAAGATCATAATTGTCAGAAACATTATCAAACATCTCTGTAACCTGCTGTTTTTTACTGAGGTCAGAATCTTTATATGGAGTAACTTTTTCGGCCATCAAAAATGATTTGCGCAAAGATACATATTCCATTAAGAAAAATTTCTTTAGCAGATTTATTAATGAACAGAATAATATAATTGGTAAAACACTTGACAAGGCCTATACTGAAATTGTATATTTGCACACATTTTTTTTAAAGCTGAAACATAAAATATATGAAATTATCACATTTTAAATTTGAATTACCTGAAGGACTATTAGCTGAATATCCATCTGAACATAGAGATGAGGCAAGATTAATGGTATTGGATAGAAAAACAGAAACTATTGAACATAAATTATTTAAAGATTTAGTTGAATATTTTGATGAAGGAGATGTTATGGTGTTCAATAATACAAAAGTATTTCCGGCAAGGTTATTTGGTAATAAAGAAAAGACGGGAGCTAGAATAGAAGTTTTTTTGTTGAGAGAGTTAAATACCGAGAGTCGATTATGGGATGTTTTGGTTGACCCTGCTCGAAAAATACGGATTGGCAATAAATTGTTTTTTGGAGAGAATGATGATCTGGTAGCTGAGGTTATTGATAATACAACTTCAAGAGGAAGAACTCTGCGTTTTTTATTTGACGGAAGTTATGAAGCATTTAGAAAAAAATTAAAGGAGTTAGGTCAAACGCCATTGCCAAAGTACATTAAAAGGGAAGCTGAACCATCAGACGCAGAAAGATACCAAACTATATATGCTAAACATGAAGGAGCTGTAGCGGCGCCTACGGCCGGATTGCACTTCTCAAAACACTTAAGAAAAAGATTGGAAATTAAAGGAATTGACCTGCCTGAAATCACCTTACATGTGGGACTTGGTACATTTAATCCTGTAGAAGTTGAAGATCTATCAAAACACAAAATGGATTCTGAGCAAATCGATATACCCGAAGTTACAGTCAAAGCCGTTAATAAGGCATTAGATAATAAAAAGAGAGTTTGTGCTGTGGGTACAACGGTAATGCGCACCATAGAAAGTTCTGTTTCTTCAAATCATCGCTTAAAACCATTTAATGGATGGACTAATAAATTTATTTTCCCTCCTTATGATTTTAGTGTTGCCAATGCTATGATCACTAATTTTCATACTCCTAAATCAACATTGATGATGATGACGGCTGCGTTTGCGGGACATGATTTTTTAAAAGTAGCTTATGCTGAAGCTATCAAAGAAAAATACAGTTTTTACTC
>CAZJCZ010000080.1:0-9532 GCA_964544575.1 uncultured Flavobacteriaceae bacterium
CCATTAATGAATTGTGTTCCCTTTGAATGATTTCCAATGACAGTGAGTTTTATGAGCTCTCCATCTTTAGGGGTGTTAAACATTTTTTCTTTGTGGATGTTATTCAGTATAGAATAATATAAATATGCACGCTTATCAGTTAAAATTAACTCAGATAAGGTAGATTGTCCATTCCCGGTAACGGTAAGAAATTTCTTAAGCGTTATTGACGTTATTTTTCCATGAGTTTCTCCTGGCAACCTATAATAAAGTATGCCACATTCATTTTTATAATCTACAAATTCTTGAATAATGATATCCAATTTGTTTTTTTGAAAATACAAGTCAAGTTCCTCTTTTGAATCAATTTTTTTTACTAAATAACCTCTAAAACCAATATCAGGTTTAGCAATTAGTGGAAATTTGATTTTCTTTTCTTCGATTTTTAACAAAATATCGTTAAAATTTGACCCTTTGTTAATTAGTGTACTTATGGGTTTATATTTTTGAGGGATTAACTGAATCGTTTCATATTTAGATTCTGTACCGTGTCCGGAGTACTTAATTGCAGGATTGATCGTAAGAAAGAATACAGGATGCTTTGCCTTAATTGCTGAAAATATATAATAGGGCATCAAAGGCGCATAAAACATAAATGTTGGCCAGTGTTCCCATTGCAATAATTTAGTAAAGAAAGACTTAATCTTTATCATTATCCTTATCAAAAATGTATCTTGAAACTTTTATAACACCCATGGCAGTTATAATCATTGCTGCTAACGCTAATAAGACCCCTAATAATAATAATAGATAAGAACCGTCTTTTTTTAAGGCTTTGAATCCTATAGTTATAACTATCGGTGCAATAAATAAAAATGGCAATGCCAAAGCCAAATATTTAAAAGCATTTGCAAAGCTTGGTTTATTATTTTTCATCATGATAATTATTAATGGCATTTCTTACATTACCATACTTTTGCAGTAATTTGTTTGCTGATATTTCATCGATTTGCAACTCATTCATTAACATTTTGGTACCTCTGTCTACCAACTTGTTGTTAGATAGTTGCATATCTACCATTTTATTGTCTTTTATTTTACCTAATTGAATCATTGATGAGGTGGTGATCATATTCAATACTAATTTTTGAGCAGTACCAGCTTTCATACGGGAGCTGCCTGTTACAAACTCAGGACCAACGATTACAATGACTGGGTATTTTGCTGTTTTTGCTAATGGACTATTATCATTGCACGTAATGCAACCTGTAATGATTTTGTTTTCATTGCATTTTTTTAAAGCCCCAATCACATATGGGGTTGTGCCAGAAGCAGCAATTCCTATAACTACATCGTTATTTGAAATATTAAATGATTTTAGATCTTCCCATCCCTGTGTAACAGAATCCTCAGCAAACTCTACCGCTTTTCGAATGGCAGAATCACCTCCGGCAATGAGGCCAATTACTAAATCATGAGAAACGCCAAATGTTGGAGGGCATTCACTGGCATCAACAATTCCTAGTCTACCACTTGTACCTGCACCAATATAAAACAGTCGTCCGCCTGATTTTAATTTTGGCACTACTTGAACTATTAATTTTTCAATTTGTGGAATGGCTTTTTCCACTGCCAAAGGAACGGTCTTATCTTCACTATTGATATTAGTAAGGAGTTCGCGTATTTTCATCTTTTCAAGATGATTATATTTTGAATCTTTTTCGGTGGTTTTTATAAAATCCATAATTCAAAAATACACAATTTTCGGTTGTGTTAGTAGTTGAAACTGCATCCTTTTATGGGGTAAACGATATATCGAAAGAAACGATCTCGATTTATAAAGTAAGGGTCAAATAAATCTATTCGACAATATAGGTAAGTTCATCAGCTTCAGACAACCTAAAATAACCAAGTGGGTAGTTATTAGGATTTGTTTGATTGATACAATTTCCCCTTACCGTGGCAGGTTGTGTTTCAAATGGGCCACCACCGTCTACACTATTTTGTAAAAGAAGAATGAACATGAATTCATAAAAGCGCTCTGAAACCCCATAATTACGGATAATTATTTCATTACCTGATGTCAAGTCTTCCTCCGAATAAAAGGCAAAAATTTGATTACCGTCAGTGAACTCATCATCATAGACTTCTAATGTTGGAATAGTGGGAATATCATTTAGAAATTCGAAGAAATAATAATTTTCTTGATTTTCAGGATCATTATAATAGGCTTTGAGCTCTATTTCATCGCCTGAAAATCCACCATCATTTTCTTGTTCAACGAATTCTATAGAACTAATAGATTTTAATGTTTCTGTGGCCGAGTAAATTTCATTGTTATAGGTAATTTTTAAATTATAAGTACCCTCGATTTCAGGTATGAAAGTATCGTTTTTATAGACTCCTGAAATACCTTCTTCTATAAATTGAAAAGTATTATTATGTGTGTCTGTGATAATTATCTCTGCGCCATTAGCGGGAGGAATTTCATTGTCAAAATACGGAGCGGATAATGTTAATTTTATTTCTTGTAGGTTACCGCTAGTACCTTTAAACCAATTTATTGAAGCATCAATGACCAATTTTGGTTCTGAAGATGGAACATTAATATTTATAACATCTTCACATGAAATAATGAAAAAGCTCAAAATTATTATGTAGACTAATTTCTTCATCTTTAAAACTTAAAATTATACGATATTGATGGAATTATTCCAAAAATAGAAAGTTGTAAAGCTTCATTTGTTCCAGTATTTCTATTCTCTCTAAAACTAATTGATGCTGCGTTTTTTCTATTGTAAATGTTGTAAATACCAAAAACCCATTGACTTTGCCAACGTTTTTTCTTCTTCTGTTTCGGTGAATAATTTGCTGATAGATCTAAACGATGATATGATGGTAATCTAAATTCATTTCGTGCACTAAAACTAGGAATGTTGATTCCGTTATATTGGTATTGCCCATTTGGGTAGGTTGTAGGTTGCCCCGTTTGGAACAAGAAATTTGCATTGAATTTCCATCTTTTATTTAAATCATAACTACCTGTAAACGAAATATCATGTGTTTTGTCGTATGGTGTATTATACCAGTTGCCATTATTAATTCCCAACTCTGATACATCTCTTCCTTTGGTTTGTTGCTCTGATTTTGACAAAGTATATGCTAACCATCCTTTAAACCGTCCTTCATTTTTCCTTAATAAAAATTCTAATCCGTAGGCTCTGGCCTTCCCGTTTAAAATAACCTGTTCTATTGCATTATTGGCAATCAGATCAGCACCATCTATATAATCAATTCTATTTTTTATGTTTTTATAAAAGCTTTCAATTTCTACAGAATATGAATTGTCTTTGATATTTTTAAAATAACCCACAGCATATTGATCTAACAATTGTGGTTTAATGTATTTTCCACTCGGTGTCCAAACATCTAATGGGGTAGGAGATGCGGTATTTGACAATAAATGTAGATATTGGCTTATCCTGTTATAGCTGGCTTTTATTGAAGAGTCATCATTTAGCTGATAAGCTAATGAGAGCCGGGGTTCAATATTGCTATATGATTCAATTACATCACTATGGTTAAAATTTTCTGTACCTATGGGGGGTGCTTTTTCATAAATTTGAAGTTCTCCGTTAAAGTTCACGGCTTGATCGTTTTCGTATATATTTAGTTCATCTTGTCCTAAACGTAAAAATGAGCTAAATCGAATTCCATAAGAAAATGCCAGATTGTCTGAAACTTGATGTTCAGCATCAAGATAAAGGGCATTTTCAAAAGCATACTTATCAATTAATTTAAATGGATTGATTCCTGATGTAGGTGTTGAAGGCTCAATTTTTCCCGGATTAAATTTATAATAGATACTGTTTAGGCCATATTGAAGCTTAAAATTATTACTTAAGTAATGTTTAATATCATATTTTACATTAAAATTTTGAATACCAGAATTCCAATCAAACTCAACAAAATTAAGTTTAAGACCATAGTAATAGTCAGAATATATTAAAGAAAGATTTGAAAATATTTTATCTGAAAATAAGTGATTCCATCTAAAATTCAAAATAGCATTACCATAGGTATTGTCAAAACTATCGGAAATTCTAAACACATCTCTCCCAAAATAACCTGACAAGTAAACATTATTACGATCGTTAAGCCTAAAACTTAATTTGGTATTAAGATCGTAAAAATAGGCCACATTGTCAATATTAAATAATGGTAAGAACAAATGAGCATATGAGGACCTTCCTCCTAAAAGAAATGATCCTTTGTCTTTTTTGAGTGGACCTTCAGCTAACAGTCTACTTGAAACGATACCAATTCCTCCGTTAGCATGATATGTTTTGCTATTTCCTTCTTTTTGATAAATATCAAGCACCGAAGAAACGCGTCCACCGTAACGTGCCGGAATTCCTCCTTTATATAATTTGAGATCTTTTATTGCATCAGGATTAAATACAGAAAAGAAGCCGAACAAGTGAGAGGAATTGTAAATGGTAGCTTCATCCAACAAGATTAGATTTTGATCTGCAGAGCCACCCCGAACATTAAAGCCTGATGAACCTTCACCTGCGTTGGTTATCCCAGGGAGTAATGTTATTGATTTAATTACATCAAATTCTCCTAAAACAACAGGGATTTGCTTTATTGTATTTGCCGATAATGCGTTAATACTCATCTGAGGTTTTCTAATATTAGTTTTCTCAGTATTTTCTCGAATAACAACCTCTTCTAAACTTTCAAATGATTCTATTAGACTAAAGTTTTTTGTAACATTATCGGTTAATACGATTGTTTCGATATAATCTTTGAAGCCAACATAGCTTATAACTATTTTGTAGGTCGATGGTGGAAGGGTAAGAGAATAGAAGCCGTATTCATTAGTACTCGTACCAATATTTAATTCTGGTATGAGAATATTAACGCCAATAAGTGTTTCGTTGCTGTCTTCCTGTACAATCGTACCGCTTATGGTAAATTTTTCCTGTGCCAATAGTATACCACTACTGAAAAGGAAGATATACAAAATACAAATTATGAGATACCTCATGAATAAATTAATTAGCAAACAAATGTATAGTAAAAGCTCCTTAAAAAGGAGCTTTTACTATAACATAAAGTTATAATTAAATAGTATGAATCAATGAAAGGTTTGTTGCATGATCCAAAATATTATTCAATGTTTTGCTAGGCCGCATTGCATTTAAGACTAACTCTTCGTCAGGCAAATAATAAGCGCCTATGTTGACTGGTTTACCTTGTGCAGCATTTAATTCATCAATAATTTTAGACTCATTAGTTTCAAGTTCTTTTGCAATTTCGATAAAATATTTTTGTAACTCTAAGTCTTTAGTTTGATTTGCCAAGGCTTGAGCCCAATATAAGGCCAAATAAAAATGGCTTCCTCTATTATCTAGTTCATTGACTTTTCTAGAGGGTGATTTTTTATTATCTAAAAATTTATCAGTAGCGTCATCCAATGTTTCAGAGAACAATATGGCTTTAGTATTATTATTGACAGTTCCGAAATGTTCTAAAGAAACTGCTAGTGCAAGGTATTCTCCTAACGAATCCCAACGTAAATGCCCTTCTTCTAAAAATTGTTGTACATGTTTTGGTGCAGAACCACCGGCTCCTGTTTCAAATAATCCGCCACCATTCATCAACGGAACAATTGACAGCATTTTAGCACTTGTACCTACTTCTAGGATAGGAAAAAGATCTGTTAAATAATCACGCAATACATTGCCAGTTACAGAAATAGTATCCTGCCCTTTAATAATTCGTTCTAAGGAAAATTGTGTAGCTTCTGCTGGAGGTAAAATTCTAATATCTAGCCCTGTTATATCATGATCAGGTAAATAACTATTTACTTTTTTGATAAGTTCAATATCGTGAGCCCTTTTGTTGTCTAACCAAAATACTGCAGGCGTTCCTGTTGCTTTTGCTCGGTTTACAGCTAATTTAACCCAATCTTGTATGGGGGCATCTTTTACTTGACACATTCTCCAGATATCACCTTCTTCAACAGCATGTTCAATGAGTATCTTGCCTGACTCGTCTGTAATACAGACCTTTCCTTTTGAAGTGATCTCGAATGTTTTGTCATGAGAACCATATTCTTCCGCTTTTTGAGCCATAAGTCCAACATTTGAAACTGATCCCATTGTAGTTGGATCAAAAGCTCCATGTTTTTTACAGAAATCAATGGTTGTCTGATAAATCCCGGCATAACTACTATCCGGAATTACAGCTTTCGTATCTTGTAGGTCGCCTGCTGAATTCCACATTTGACCCGAGCTTCGGATCATCGCGGGCATTGATGCATCTATAATTACATCACTAGGAACATGAAGATTTGTAATTCCTTTGTCAGAGTTTACCATTGCTAAAGCAGGTCTCATTTTATATAAAGCTTCAATATCCTCTTCAATTTCAATTCGTTTAGCTTCAGGCAACTCTTTGAGCTTTCCTAAAAGATTTCCAAAACCATTGTTAAGATCTACATCTAACTCATCAAGAATTAAGGCATGCTTATCAATTACATTCTTAAAGAATACACTTACTGCGTGACCAAAAATTATGGGATCAGAAACTTTCATCATAGTTGCCTTCATATGCAAAGAAAATAACACATTTTTGGTTTTTGCATCTTCAATTTGTTCCTCTAAAAAAACCAGCAATGCTTTTTTACTCATTACTGTTGCATCAATGATTTCATCCTGCAATAATTGAATATCATCCTTTAAAACAGTTTTATTTCCGTTTGCATCGATATGTTCAATTTTTACGGTGGTTGAGTTTGGGATCGTAACTGATCTTTCATTACTAAAAAAATCACCTTTACTCATCGTTGCAACGTGCGTTTTCGAGTCTGAACTCCATTTACCCATTGAGTGTGGGTTCTTTTTTGCGTAATTTTTTACAGCTTTTGGAGCTCTTCTATCAGAGTTTCCTTCACGTAAGACAGGGTTTACAGCACTTCCTTTTATTTTATCATAACGTGATTTGATATCTTTTTCAATATCATTTTCTGGTTCGTCAGGATAGTCGGGTAATTTAAATCCTAAAGATTGCAATTCTTTTAACGCAGCTTTTAGTTGTGGGATAGAGGCGCTAATATTAGGTAGTTTAATAATATTTGCTTCCGGTTTTTTGGCTAATTCACCTAATTCCGCAAGATCATCAGGTACTTTTTGGTTTTCAGTTAAAAAATCAGAAAAGCTGGCTAAAATTCTACTGGAAAGAGAAATGTCTTTAGTTTCGATGACAATTCCTGAAGGTTTAGTAAAGGCTTTTATTATTGGTAAAAACGAACGGGTTGCTAAAGCAGGAGCCTCATCAGTTTTTGTATAAATAATCGAAGGTGTCTTTGACATATGTTTGATTGTGAAAAATGAGATTTAAGTATTTAATTTAAATATAATAGGATTACAAATTTACTAATTAATAGTCGACATATATATTTATAAATATCATAATTAGGGAAATTATTATAATAAATATTCTAAGTTAAATTTGAAAATAAGGATAAAAAAAAGCACCTTATAAAAGGTGCTTTTAAATATTGTCCCTAATAGTTTTTTATCATTAAGGAATTGTGCGCTAAACACTGATTATGAATTATTAAAGAACAATATTATTTGGAATCTAAATAAGCTCATAGTAACTAAACTATTTCATAGCAATACAAAGGGGAAAAAATCATATTTAGATTCTCAAGTATAAAAATAGGTTAAAATAGAATAGTACGTATATTTTCTTAATTCAACTTACTAACCGGTTTTGAACATCAGTTATTAACATTTGTTAATAACTCAAAAATGCTCTAAAAAACTAAAGCCATAATAAAAATTGCTTTTTATTATGGCTTTTAGCTGAAACCTTTCGCACAAGTTGGTCATTACCGAAATAATTACCGCGAGCCATTTATAAAACCGCTCACTTTGCTAGTTGTTTCTTTAAAATATCTCTACAATAGGCAATTTCAATAATAACGGATGTTACTCTCTACATTGGTCTTCTTATATAGATATTTTAAATCTGTTTTCAATAACATAGATACTTCCAATTATTAATGCTAAATACTTGGTTATACTATTGATTGTAATTAAAAACAAAAAGAACGTTCTTTTAGAATCTACAGTTGTTTACTTTATTGAACTTCGATTTGACCGAAATCTCCTCTCGGATTCGCTAAATTGCTAACCCCTTGTAAATTCTTCTTCAAATATATAAATGATGATGAAAATTCCAAATAAAAATAGGTAAGAGTTATTAAGAAGATATTAATAGCATTTATTAACAAATGTTAATATAAAAGCCCTGACACTTTAAAGTATCAGGGCTCAAAATAAATTGTAAGAATACTATATTATATTCTTGATTCCTTAATTCTTGCTTTTTTACCGGTAAGATTTCTGAAATAGAAAATTCTCGCTCTTCGAACTTTACCTTTTCTGTTTAATTCAATTTTTTGAATTGCTGGTAAATTGACCGGAAATATTCGCTCAACGCCAATCGTTCCTGACATTTTTTTGATCGTAAAGGTTTCAGTAGCTCCTGAACCTCTTCGTTGAATTACGACGCCCTTAAAAAACTGTGTTCTCTTTTTATTACCTTCTTTAATTTCATAATACACAGTAATAGTGTCTCCTGCCGAAAAATTCGGCATTTCTATTTTTGTAACAAACTCGTCTTGTACGAATTTTACTAAATCTCCCATTTTAAATGTTTTAATGGTTTTTCAAGAATCAACTTTCACGATTTTCGTCAGAGGTTAATTTTGCGTTTGCAAATGTAATAAAAAGTTTTTGAAGAATATAAATAGTGGCAGAAATTATTTTCCTCCTTTATTTAATAGATCAGGACGTATCGTTTTTGTTCTTTCTAATGCTTTTTGATGGCGCCATTTTTCAATTTCAGGAAAATTTCCAGAGAGTAATATTTCAGGTACATTTAGTTCTTTATAAGTCGAGGGTCTTGTATAAACGGGTGGCGCTAACATATCATCTTGAAACGAATCTGATAAAGCTGAAGTTTCGTCACCTAACACACCAGGAATCAATCTGATAATACTATCGCACAAAACGGCTGCAGCTAATTCACCACCGCTTAATACATAATCGCCTATAGAAATTTCTTTCGTAATAAAAAGATCACGCAAACGTTGATCTACCCCTTTATAATGACCGCATAAAATGATAATATTTTTACTTAAAGAAAGTTTATTGGCAGTT
Source organism: uncultured Flavobacteriaceae bacterium (assembly GCA_964544575.1). GTDB lineage: Bacteria > Bacteroidota > Bacteroidia > Flavobacteriales > Flavobacteriaceae > Aureibaculum. The sequence continues at coordinate 9,222 of CAZJCZ010000080.1, forward strand.
TGTTGATTCAGCGTTTTTGCGTCTGGGGTCATATAAATGACTTCGTCATAGTCTCTTTCTGATTTTAGTTTGCTTATGCATTTATCTATAGGTTCGATCATTAATACCATGCCGGCCCCTCCACCAAATTGATAATCGTCTATTTTGCCATAGGTGTTGATAGCATATTTACGCAAGTCATGAAAATGGACTTCAACCAGGCCTTTCTTAATTCCTCTTTTAATAATGGAGTGCTCAAAGGGGCTTTTGATCAATTCAGGAGAAACGGTAATAATATCTATGCGCATGCTACAAAAGTACAATTTTTTGAG
>CAZJCZ010000081.1:0-9395 GCA_964544575.1 uncultured Flavobacteriaceae bacterium
GCCGCTAGCGTTCATCCTGAGCCAGGATCAAACTCTCCATCGTATAATTTTTAAATCTCTTTAAGTTATGATGTAAAAGTCTCAAAAGAATCTTAAGGTATTAAACCTTGTAATCTTACTCTATTTTACGCTGTCAATTTTTTCAATATTTTCAATGAACTTTTTCTTAATTTCTTTACCTATAATCCTAAAACTATAAGTACCTAAATCAAAAAATTGTAGAAATGATAGAATCGAACTATCTAGTATCCCCTGTTTAAGCCACATACTTAACCTAAATCCCCTATAAACTATTCCAAAATCTCCTAATGAACTTTGCCTCAATTTTCTCTTAAAGCGGGTGCAAATATAACAAGGTTTTTTATCCTGAAAAAAATATTTTATACTTTTTTTACAAAAATATTTTAATTATTATACAACTCGCTAATTATCAAGAACAAACCCTTTTAAAAGGGACGCAAATTTAATTGAATTATACTTCGTTATAATTATTTTCCGCTGAAAAGTTATTAACATAATTGATTGGTAGAGCAATCAAAAATAAATATTACAACATTACTAACTGATTTTTAAATGCTTGTAACCTATTTCTAAATGGTAACTGAGGGAAGTTTAATATTTTCTTAGATTTTTCCAGATCAAATCCGGTTTTAGGCGGCCTTTTGGCCAATTGGTTTAGTTGTGATGTAGATATTCGATTAATCAAGGAAGAGTCTAACTCAAAAACTTTGGCTATCTGAATAGCCATTTCATAAATACTTAACAATTCACAACTCGAAATATGAAACACACCGTACGCTTGATTCTGAATTGATAATAAACACGCTTGTGCTAAATCATCTACAAAAGTTGGCATTCTATACTGGTCATCAACCATAGTTACTTCTTGTTTATTTTCCAACGCTTTTTTAACAAAAAGTACAATATTATTAGTAGACATATTATCAACTATTCCAAATACCAAAATAGTTCTTAATATGGTATATTTAATTTCAGAACTGATTATAATATCTTCAGATTTCAATTTTGATTGACCATAATAATTTATTGGGTTTGGCTCATCCTGCTCTTTATACGGTCCATTATCACCATCAAATATAAAATCTGTAGAAATTTGAATTAAGTGAGTATTATTTTCTTGAGCACAATTGACAAGAGTTTTAACTGCCTCAACATTTATCAAATCACATTTTTCTTTTTCCTTTTGACATTCATCAACATTGGTCATGGCCGCACAATTAACAATAAAATGAGGCTTTAAACTATTAATAAGTTCTACTAATTTTTTAGAGTTAGTAATATCTATGTTATAATAGGTGTATTTATTCGAAGTTTCATTTCTATCGTTCCCTCTTGACAGTGCAAATACTTCATAATTACTTATACTGGATAAAAGATTTACCAATTTTTGACCTAATAACCCATTACTTCCGGTAATCAGTATTTTTTGCACAGTTAAAATAATTTGTTGAGATTTTGAATTTGCTCTAAACTACCTAACACAATTAATTTTGACTTAGAGACCAATTCTGTATCAGCTTCCGGATTGATAAGATATTCATTTCCCGGGGTTTTAAAACCAATCACTGTACAACCCGTTTTTCTACGTAAATCTAAATCCCGAATTGATTTTGATAAAAATTCTTTTGGTAAATTCTCAACAATAATTTCTTCTAAATGAGTGGCGTTATCAGAATCCACTGCTAGCATATCAACAAATTCAACTATATCTGGTGTAACTAATAAAGAAGCCATATGATCACCACCTAATTTATCAGGCATAATTACATTATTAGCCCCAGCTATTCTTAATTTACTATCTGATGGATCATCAGAAGCCCTGCTTACTATTGTCAAATTTTTATTTAATTGTCTGGCCGACAAAACCACAAATAAATTATCTGCATCAGAAGGTAAAGTAGTTATTAAGTTGGAAGCATTCATTATCCCTGCTTTGATCAGGGCATCATCATTAGTGGCATTACCATGAATACATAATAAATTCTCATTTTCAATTTCTGAAACTAATGCTTCATCATTTTCAATTATTACCAACGATTTACTATACTTTTTTAATTTAACTACAGCCTGTTTGCCATTTCTACCATAGCCACATACTATGGTATGTTTTTTTAGTTGACTAATTTTTTTTTGCACTTTTTTAAATTTAATTCTTTCAAATAATTCGTCACTTGCTACATATTGCGTTATTACCGAAGCAATTAAACCAAGGATAACAATGCTCATTAATATAAGAAAAATTGTAAATAATTTTTCATCTTGACTTAAAGGATGTACTTCACCAAAACCCACAGTGGTTATGGTAATTATTGTCATATACAATGCATTCACAAAGGTGTCATTAGACAAGTACATGTACCCTAAAACACCTATAATAATTACTAATAAAAAAAGTAATAAGACTCTGTATAAATTTGATGGGAAATTGTTCATAAAACTTATAGGTCAAATACTGAACTTCGCTTAGTATATATCATATCTTTTAATTTGAGTAAAAAAGCAAGTGTTAAATAAATTCCAAACCAAAACCCCAATGTAACAAATGAAATATAGATAAAAAATAACCGAACATTTGTAACGCTTATTCCAATTTTATCCGCTAATCTAGTTGAGACATCAAATCCCCTCTTTTCAAAAAAATATCGAATGGAATGAATAATTTTCAATGCTATATAGTTTTGACGCAATTTAACGAATTATTTAATAATTGTTTATAATATACATTTAAATTCTATCAGCAATTAATTATCTTTGCATCTTGCAATTTTTTATGGTAAAACAACAAGAGTATATAGAAGTACAAGGAGCTAGGGTTCATAATTTAAAGAATATTGATGTAAAAATACCACGAGAAAAACTGGTAGTTATAACTGGTTTAAGCGGTAGTGGTAAATCTTCATTGGCCTTTGATACCATCTATGCAGAAGGTCAACGTAGATATATTGAAACATTCTCAGCATATGCTCGTCAATTTCTTGGCGGTTTGGAAAGACCTGATGTAGACAAAATTGATGGATTATCTCCAGTAATTGCAATCGAACAAAAAACTACAAGTAAAAGTCCGCGATCTACTGTTGGTACTATTACAGAGATTTATGATTTTTTAAGACTATTATTTGCTAGAGCCTCTGATGCTTTTTCTTATAACACTGGCGAACAAATGGTTAGCTATTCTGATGAGCAAATTATTGATTTAATTTTAAAAGATTTCGATACATGTAAAGTAAATGTTCTTGCTCCAGTTATTAAATCCCGCAAAGGTCATTATAGAGAGCTTTTTGAGCAAATTTCGAAACAAGGTTTTGTAAAAGTAAGGATTGATGGTCAGGTCAGAGATATTGAAAAAGGAATGCGATTAGATCGTTATAAAACCCATGATATCGAAATTGTAATAGACAGATTAGTAGTTGATAATAATTCTAATAAACGCCTGCAAGAGTCCATAAAAACGGCTATGTATCATGGCGATGATACAATTTTAATACTCGACACTGAAAAGAATACAACAAGATATTTTAGTCGTAGTTTAATGTGTCCGTCAACTGGAATTTCTTATCCTCAACCTGAACCAAATTCCTTTTCCTTTAATTCACCTAAAGGGGCTTGTAACCATTGCAACGGATTAGGGAACATTAATGAAGTTAATATTGAAAAAATTATTCCAAATTCAGAATTAACCATTTTAGGAGGCGGCATTGCCCCATTGGGGGAACAAAAAAGCACCTGGATCTTTAAACAGATTGAATTAATCGCTGAAAGATTCAATTTTACACTAAATACGGCCATTAATAAAATCCCAAAAGAAGCGTTAGAAATTATTTTACATGGAGGCAGTGAAAAATTTGAAGTCATCTCTAAAGAACTTGGAATTACCAGAAATTATGAAATCGATTTTGAAGGTATTGCCAATTTTATCAAAAACCAATTTCATGAAACGAGTTCTGTCTCTATCAAACGTTGGGCATCATCGTATATGGATGAAAATAAATGCCCAGTTTGTAACGGTTCTCGTTTAAAAATTGAAGCATTAAATTTTAAAATTCAAGATAAAAATATTTCTGATTTAGTAGAAATGGACATTATCCAACTATCAACTTGGTTTAAAAACGTAAAGAAAAAATTATCTGAAAAACAACTCATTATAGCTACTGAAATCATGAAAGAAATTGAGGCCAGAATTCAATTTTTATTGGATGTTGGTTTAGACTATCTAACCCTAAGTAGAAGTTCTAAAACTTTATCAGGAGGTGAAGCCCAACGCATTCGTTTAGCTACTCAAATTGGCTCTCAATTAGTTGGTGTTCTGTATATTTTAGATGAACCAAGTATTGGCTTACACCAACGTGATAATTATCGCTTAATTGAATCCTTACGAAAATTAAGGGATATTGGCAACTCGGTTATTGTTGTTGAACACGATAAAGAAATGATAGAAAGTGCTGATTGTATAATTGATATTGGACCCGAAGCAGGCAAACATGGTGGTGAAATTATCAGTAATACTACTTCTAAAGAACTACTAAGTAGTAATACATTAACGGCAGATTATCTGAACGGAATTAAAAGGATTGAAGTCCCTAAGAGCAGGCGAAAAGGTAATGGTAAAAAAATCATATTAAATGGGGCTACAGGTAATAACCTAAAAAATATTTCTGTTACTTTTCCGTTGGGTAAAATGATCTCTGTAACAGGAGTTTCAGGAAGTGGTAAGTCAACATTAATTAATGAAACTTTGTACCCTATTCTTAATCAATATATTTATAGATCTGTAAAAACACCCATGCCCTATAAGTCTATTTTAGGATTGGAGCATATTGATAAGATTATAGATATTAATCAATCGCCTATTGGGAGAACACCAAGATCAAACCCGGCAACTTATACTGGAGTCTTTAGTGAAATTAGAACTTTATTTGCAAAAACCCCAGAAGCTATGATAAGGGGTTATAAACCGGGTAGGTTTTCATTTAATGTAAAAGATGGAAGGTGTAAAACTTGTGAAGGTGGAGGGGTTCGTGTGATAGAAATGAACTTTTTACCCGACGTATATGTAGAATGTGAAGCTTGTCAAGGCAAACGTTTTAACAGAGAAACACTTGAAATTCGATATAAAGGAAAATCGATATCTGACGTGTTGAATATGACCATAGATGAAAGTGTGACTTTTTTTGAGCTCATCCCTAAAATAAATAAAAAACTAGAAACCATTAGAGATGTCGGATTAGGTTATATTACTTTAGGGCAACCTTCCACTACCCTCTCCGGTGGTGAAGCGCAGCGAATTAAATTAGCGACAGAACTATCAAAAAAAGATACTGGAAATACTTTTTATATTTTAGATGAACCTACTACGGGATTGCATTTTGAAGATATTAATGTTTTGATGAAAGTATTAAATAAACTAACCAATAAGGGGAATACGGTACTAATTATTGAGCACAATTTAGATGTTATTAAGCTCGCTGACCATATCATTGATATCGGTCCTGAAGGAGGAAAAAAAGGAGGAAGAATATTATGTACGGGTACTCCAGAACAGGTTATTGAGGATAAAAAAAGTTATACTGCTAAATTTCTTAAAAAAGAGCTAATTTAGCCCGATTGCTGTTTAATATTATTTTATAATCTATTATAACATGGTAATAATGGCAACTATTTTAACAACATGTGCAATAATTTAATTACCTCATTGCAACTTAAAATAAAGATATTTACTAATTAAAGATCACAAAACAACAAATGAAGAAAGAAATGAAATCGAATGAAGAAAGAAAAATAATTGAGAAATTTCAACAGAAAACATGGAATGAGATCAGGACCAATGATACTTGGGCTATCTTTAAAATAATGGCAGAATTTGTTGATGGTTATGAAAAACTTGGGAAAATTGGACCATGTGTGAGCATTTTCGGATCAGCTCGTACAAAACCTGATAATAAGTACTTTAAGCTTGCTGAAAATATCGCCTTTATGTTAACTCAAAATGGTTACGGTGTTATCACTGGTGGTGGTCCTGGTATTATGGAAGCGGGTAATAAAGGTGCTCATAGAGGTAAGGGTATTTCAGTTGGATTGAATATAGAATTACCTTTTGAACAATTTGACAATGCTTATATTGATAGAGATAAAAATTTGCAGTTTGATTACTTCTTTGTGCGTAAGGTAATGTTTGTTAAATATGCGCAAGGTTTTGTAGTTATGCCCGGCGGGTTTGGAACTTTAGATGAACTATTTGAAGCGATGACCTTAATTCAAACCAAAAAAATTGGAAAATTTCCTATAATTTTAGTTGGAAAAGATTTTTGGAAAGGGCTGTTTGACTGGGTTAAAAAAGTGCTCATTCAAAAATACGGCAATGTTAGCCCTGAAGATTTGGATTTAATTAAAATTGTTGATACCGAACAAGAAGTGGTAGATGTTTTAAACAATTTCTATAATAAATACAGCTTAAGCCCTAATTTCTAAGAGTGCTTGCTATGCAGAAGAGAAAATTCATTCCCATTGTAATAATGGTTCTTTGGAGTCTACATATTTTTTCTCAAGAAACCATCAATATAATGTTCTATAATTTATTGAATTTTCCTGAAGCACCTCCTTCCAATAGGCCTGAAATATTAAAAGCAATACTTGATAATTACCAACCAGACTTATTTATGGTTTGTGAATTGCAATCAGAAATAGGGGCCAATACAGTCTTATCTTCATTTGCACGAACAGAAGATGATAAATTTCGGGCAGCTCAATTTGTAACAAATCAATCCAGTTCAAGTAATAATTTACAACAGTTAGTATTTTATAATTCTCAGAAGTTTATTTTAGATGATCAAAGAATAATTACTACTTCGACAAGAGATATTAATCATTATATTTTTATTTTAAATACCCAAGACTCGTCAGTTAATCCAATTTATTTAGATGTTTTTGTAACCCATTTAAAAGCAAGTCAAGGCTTTGAGAATGAGCAATTACGATTACAAATGGTTACAGAATTTACCAATTACCTATCAAATATACCATCAGATCGGTTCGTGATTTTTTCCGGCGATCTGAATCTTTACACTTCAAACGAAAGCGCTTACCAAGAGTTATTAGACCCAACAAATAGTATTGTTTTAAAAGATCCTATCGATAGATCTGGAGGATGGAATAATAATATATCTTTCCAGGATATTCATACCCAATCTACCAGAATTTCAAATGATGGTTTTGATAATTATGGTGCAGGGGGAGGTTTAGATGATAGATTTGACTTTATTTTGGTTTCTGAAAATTTACAATCTAGTTCTACATTGCACTACGTGAACGACTCTTATAAAGCTTATGGTAATAATGGTAACTGCTTTAATGAAAATATTAACGATATTTCATGCGCAGGAACGGTGTACCCTCAATCCATACGTGATCATTTATATAATATGAGCGATCATTTACCTATCGTCATGCAATTACAAACTGATCAGGTTTTAAACCTTTATGACGATTTACTATCAAATAATTATATCCAATTTAAAAATGGTAATGTTATATCAAAATCAATTGTATTAGAATTGGATACTAGTATTATAACCAAGAAAATTAATGTATATAATAGTATGGGGCAAATAGTTAAATCTTCTCTTATTGAAAAAACTATTACGAATATTGACGCAACTAATTTAGCTAACGGCATCTATTATATATCTTTACAAAATTCATATAATTTCACTCCTTTAAAGTTTATTAAAATATAATTTGGATTTTACTAAATACATAGTAGCAGTTTTATTTTTGTCATTTTTTATGAGTACAGCTCAAAATGATGTAATTAAAATTGATGCCAAATTGAATTTTTCCAAAAGAGAAATTCAAATTCAACAAGAAATTAAATATCATAATAGGTCAAACCAATTTCTAGATACATTATTTTTTCATAATTGGGCAAATGGTTATAAAAATAAGCACACCCCATTATCGAAAAGACTAATAGAAGATTATGATAAGAGTCTATACTTCGCTAAACTTGAAAAACGAGGTTTCTCTGACATTAAAGGAATTTCAAGTAATTATGTTTCTACCAAATGGGAAACTGATAAAAATACACCAGACATTATCAGAGTTATTCTAAATGAACCATTACAACCAAAAGATTCAACTACCATTACCTTAACTTATATAGTTAAAGTGCCTGAAGATATTTTTACTAATTATGGAAGAATTGATAACACCTATAATTTACGTTTTTGGTACATAACCCCGGCTGTTTATGATCAAAAATGGCAAGTAATGAGTAATTTGAATATGGATGACCTATACATGGATCCTGCAGATTACATCATAAATTTAACAGCTCCAGAAGGTTTAAACATTAATACTGATTTAGATCTTTTTGAAAATTTTGAACCACCAAACAATGTTTACCATTTAACCGGAAAAAACAGAGTTGATGTAGAACTTAACTTGACGGTATTTAATGACTTTAAAGTTTTTAATACTGATCCAGTTAAAGTTATCACGAATCTAAACGGTACAGTTTTAATTGATAAAATAAAGACTGACATTTTAAATAGAGAATTATCTTTTATTGAAAAATATTTAGGCTCCTACCCACATGAAAAATTGCTTGTGAATAGAATTTCTTATGATAAAAATCCTATTTATGGATTAAATCAATTACCTAAAATGTTTAATCCGTTTTCAGGAGCATTTGAGTGGGATATTAAGATGTTTAAAGCACTTACAAGAAAATATTTAGAAAATACCATTCTGGTAAATAGAAGAAAAGATGCATGGATACTTGATGGAATACAAACATTTTTAATGATCAAATATGTCGAACAATATTACCCTGAAATAAAAGCTATGGGTAACATTTCAAAAATTTGGGGAGTTAGAAACTACAGTATTGCTAAACTAAACTTTAATGACAAATATCCATTTGTTTATCAATTTGCAGCTCGTAAAAATTATGATCAAGCGCTCACAACAAGTACAGATTCTCTTTCAAATTTTAATAGAAAAATTGTCAATAAATACAAAGCCGGCATAGGTTTGCAATATTTAAATGAATATTTAAATGATAGTATTGTCTTTAAAAGTATCAAAGAATTTTATATACAAAATTTAGTGAAAACCACAAAAAGCGATTCATTTAAAGAGTTGATCACAGCAAAAACTGATAAAGATGTAAGTTGGTTTTTTGGTAATTATCTTCAGACGAAGAAAAAGATAGATTATACAATTAAAAAGGTTAAACAAACAGAAGATTCTTTAACGGTCATCATTAAAAACAAGCGGAATTTTACTGCACCTGTTGCACTTTATGGGTTAAATAAAAGAGATGTTAAGTTCAGAAAATGGCTAACAGGAATTGATTCTACCGCATCTATAACTATTCC
>CAZJCZ010000082.1:0-2372 GCA_964544575.1 uncultured Flavobacteriaceae bacterium
TAAGATATTATATTCATTAATTATTGATTTTATTTGTTTCGTACAATTCCCGCAATTTTCTACGCATTACTTTATTGGATGCTGTTCTGGGTAAGGAATTAATCTTAATTATTGTTGTTACTTTAAAAAGCGGATTTAATTTTTTTCTAATAATTTGATTAGTCATTTGCAAACGGTCTTCGTCAGAAAAATTAATAGACTTTTCAATATAATATATTACCATTAAACTTGGGCCACCTCCCTCAGGTGAAACGGCAATTGCAGCACATTCTTTTATAAATTCTAATTGATTAACAACAGCCTCTATTTGTACCGAACTTACTTTTATACCTCCTAAGTTCATTGCATCATCAACCCTTCCTTGTGCCTTATAATATCCATTTTCTAATTGCTGAAGCTGATCTCCATGACGTCGTAATAATTGACCTTTATAAGTCGGTGTATTTTTAAAATATACATCATGGTGATTTCTGTTGATGAGTGAATTAGATAGGCCCATAATAGGTGGAATTAAAAATAATTCACCTTTATCAGACTTATTATTATTTTCATCTAACAATACAAATTCACCACCCAAAGCTTGCGTAGAAAAGGTACTGGTAATATTTGGTTGTACCATGGTACTGGTTACATATCCACCACCAATCTCAGTACCTCCACAATATTCAATAACGGGTTTATTGTTTGCCAACTGCATTAAGTATTCCATTTCTTGCGGATTAGAAACCTCTCCGGTAGAACTAAAACATTTAATTGAATTCCAATCTAAATTTTCGTTACATTTTGTTTTGATCCAATTTTTTACAATACTAGGGACAACCCCTAACATTGTTACGTTGGCATTTTGAACAAACTCACCAAAATCTTTACCCATGGGAGCCCCATAATACAAGGCAATAGCAGCTTTGTTGATCAAGGAAGCAAAGATGAGCCAGGGCCCCATCATCCAACCCAGGTTAGTAGGCCAACAAACAACATCATTTTTTTGAATGTTATGGTGATAATAACCATCTGACGCTCCTTTAATAGGTGTTGTATGCGTCCATGGAATAGCCTTTGGTTCACCGGTGGTTCCAGAAGAAAAAAGTATGGTTATAATTTCATCAGGATTCTGAATTACACTTTTAAAAGTGTTGTTGTCTGATAAAAAATCCTTCCAATAATTATCTTCAGGTCTTAGATTTAAATTTTCTGTAGTTGCTTTAATTACGATTGCTTTGGGAGCATCAGCTTCAACAACTTTTTGGTATAATGGCAATACCTTACCAGCTCTGAGAAGTACATCTTGAGTAAAAATAACCTTGGGTTTTGTAATTTTTAAACGAATGGAAATTTCGTTCGGAGTAAAACTATCGGCAATTGTAGCTACAGGATTACCTGCTTTAATTGCCGCCAAATAGATAGCTACGGCCTCTAGGGTCATAGGCATATCTATGGCAATTGTATCCCCTTTGGATACTCCTAAATAACGTAAGCCGTTTGCAATTCTATTGACTAAACCTTCAAGCTCATTTTGAGACACTTTTTTAATGTCACCACCTTCTTTTTGATATAAAACTGTAGTTGCATCATTATCATTCTGAAAACAACTATCAACAATATTCATCTTGGCTCCATTAAGCCATTGCGGTTGTTCTACACCTTTTGAAGTATCTACAACAGAAAAGTAGGGCTGATCGAGTTGTATGCCTAAATTTTTAATAGTTTCTGCCCAAAAATCTTCTTTATTATTTACTGACCACCTCCAAAAATCTTCATATGAAGAAAAATGATGTTTTTGCATCATTTTAAAAATGTTGCTATTATGAATTGTTTTTTTTGTTGGTATCCAGGAAGCTTTCAAATCAAATGCATTAACTTAAATTCCCGTTATTGGGGGAATGATAATTTTTAGGGAACCACGAATTAAGCTTCGTAGAATATTTTTAAAATTTAAAATTCAGGGTCTTCCTCTAAATTACTAGCCGCTCCATTTTCATCTTCACCTTTTTTAAATTTTTCACAATCTAATTCTATATTTAAATTTTCGGGTTTGTCGAATGGGCCATCACTAATTTGGAGTTCTTTATCAGCATAACATTTTTTCATATATAATGCCCAAATAGGCAAAGCCATTGTGGCACCTTGACCTCGTGCTATATCAGCAAAATGAGCTGCCCTGTCTTCAGCACCAACCCAGACACCGGTAGTTAAGTTAGGGACAACCCCCATAAACCATCCATCAGATTGATTTTGGGTAGTACCGGTTTTACCGGCAATTGGGTTCGTAAATTCATAAGGATAGCCAGATACAATACTATCAGGATAAACACCTGCCGAACTTCGTAATCGTTGACCAGAACCACCAGTAGTTACACCTTCTAATAAATTGA
>CAZJCZ010000082.1:2472-9359 GCA_964544575.1 uncultured Flavobacteriaceae bacterium
GCAGTGATAACATTTACAGAATTAGCTAATGCGTTTCTGAGAGTCTTTACACCTCCGTATTTTTCAGTTGCATTTTTAGGAGTCCAATCTTCTGGTAATCCATATTTGCCTTTAGGAATAGTATAAGGGGTATTGTTGAATTCTTCACATGGAGATAGCTGTAACTGGTTGATGGCCGTAGCATATACAAAAGGTTTGAATGTTGAACCCACTTGTCTTGACCCCTGTTTTACATGGTCATATTGAAAATGCTTATAATTAATACCACCAACCCAAGCCTTTACATGGCCGGTTTGAGGCTCGACAGAAAGCACACCGGTTTGTAAGAAATGTTTGTAATATCTTATAGAATCTCTCGGAGACATAATGGTGTCAATATCACCCTTCCAGGAAAAAACAGTCATCTCAGTTTTAGTATCGAAAGATGCACGGATTTCCTTTTCAGATTTGTCTGATTTTATCATTCGTTTCCACCGGTTAGAACGCTTCATGGCAGATTCCATAGTTCTTTCAATTTCCTTTTTTGTCAAATCATAAAAAGGTGCTGTCTTATTAAACTCTTTTTGCTGTTTAAAAAACACTCTTTGGAGATTAGACATATGCTCCTGCATAGCCTCTTCAGCATATTTTTGCATACGCGAATCTAAGGTCACATAAATTTTTAATCCATCGCGGTAAATGTTAAATTCTGAACCGTCCTGTTTAGGATTTTTTTTAACCCAATTCCTAAGAAAAGCTCTAACATATTCTCTAAAATATGTAGCTACTCCATAACCCGTATCTTCCGGTGAAAAATTTAGAACCATTGGTAGTTTCTGTAATGAATCTTTTAGTTTGGTGGAAATAAATCCATTTCTTTCCATTTGTTTAAAAACCACATTCCGACGGTCTAAAGATTTTGCTTTAGAGATTTCCCGTTGAGGGTTATATTGCCTGGGGTTTTTTAACATTCCAACAAGGACGGCAGACTCTTCAATATTTAAGTCTCTGGGTTCTTTACCAAAATAGATTCGAGAGGCAGAACGAATTCCAACAGCGTTAAATAAGAAACCTTGTTTGTTTAAATACATGGCAATGATTTCCCTCTTCGTATATTGACGCTCTAAGCGAACAGCAATAACCCATTCTTTAACTTTTTCAGTTAACCTTGTAACTAAACTCCTTGAGCCTTCTCCATGAAATAAAAGCTTTGCTAATTGCTGAGTAATTGTACTTGCGCCACCGGCCTTACCAAGTTTTGAGGCAGCCCTCAAAGTACCTTTAAAATCAATACCTGAATGACTATAGAATCGCTCATCTTCTGTAGCAACTAGAGCGTTTATTAAGTGCTCTGGCAGTTCCTTATATTTTACAGGAGTTCTATTTTCGCGATAATATTTGCCAAGAGTTTTGCCATCAATGGAAATGACTTCAGAAGCCAAATTACTTTCAGGATTTTCTAATTCTTCAAAAGTGGGTAATGTACCAAATACCCCCCAAGATGCCAGTAAGAATAGTAACGTTATAAACGCTAATCCACCAAAGAAAAGCATCCAAATCCACCTAGTATATTTTTTAAAAATGGTGTTATCTGATTTATTCTTACTCATTTATTATATTTTTTTCAATTCTTAATCCTACATCAGTAATTCCTTGAAGTAAGGAAATTCCTTCAATATCTCCACTTTTTCTCATGGCATGCTGAACCGAAATATTATAAGTTCCAGTAATTGGAAAAACAACATTGCTTTTATATTCTAATTTATTTTCTTTGAGATCAGTAAAACCGGAGCCCAAAAATTTACCTTTGACATCAGCCATTTCATATTCTAACGTGTCAATTACACTAAAATTATTTGGAAAGTCAATACAAACGATTAAAAATAGATTGCTGTATTGATAATCATTATTATTCCTCAAATTTATATAAATACTATTCGTTGAAATTGTATCAATAGGATTGAAGTCAAAACTAATAATTGAATCTTTATGCCATTGAGTTTTTGAAATAGGTTTATAAATATCAAAAACAGTAGAGTCATTACACGATAAAGTTATTAATGAAACAATAATTATAACAAATAACTTACGCATTTTTACGGGAGGTTTTTCTTCTTTTATTTCGTTTTTTACCACTTGATCTTTTACCCATATCAAAACGGGTTAGACTATCTTGCCCAACAACATCAGTAAAAGAGATGTCTTCTTCTGTTTTTATATTCAATTCAGAAGCATACATTTCTAGACTGTCTACTTTTTTATCTTGCTTGTTAATTTTTATTATTTCATTTACCTGATCTACTGTTAACGTAACCCATTGTATTGGATTGTCTTTATAGGCATACCAAAATAGTCCTTTAAAAATATCCATTTTTTGAAAGACACCAACACCTTTATTTGTTTGTAACCATGTATCAGTTTTTGGAAACCCTTTTAATGCATCTATATATGAATCTAATTCATAATTTAAACAACATTTAAGCTTACCACATTGTCCGGCAAGTTTTTGAGGGTTTAACGATAATTGCTGATATCTTGCTGATGAAGTATTTACAGATCTAAAATCTGTCAGCCAAGTAGAGCAGCATAATTCTCTACCACAGGACCCAATACCTCCTAAACGAGCGGCTTCTTGGCGAAGACCCACCTGTTTCATTTCAATTCTCAGTCTAAAAGTGGTAGCTAACTCTTTAATAAGTTGTCTAAAATCTATGCGGTCATCAGCTGTGTAATAAAATGTAGCTTTGTTACCGTCTCCTTGATATTCAACATCAGAGAGTTTCATTTGTAAACCTAATCGATTTATTATAAGTCTCGATTTTTGCTGAAGATCTTGTTCTTTATCTCTAGAAGTTGTCCACGTGTCTATGTCTTTTTGTGATGCTTTTCGATAGATCTGTTTGATTTCTTCGCTATCAAAACCAACATCTTTCTTTCGCATTTGCACTTTAACTAATTCTCCGGTTAAAGAAATTGTTCCTATATCATGCCCGGGGGATGATTCAACGGCAATTACATCACCAATATTAATGGGTAAACTTTTCGTGTTTTTATAAAAATGTTTTCTTCCATTTTTAAAACGTACCTCAACTATATCAAATTTAGACTGTCCATTGGGCAATGCCATATTTGAGAGCCAGTCAAAAACAGTTAATTTATCACAACTTCCTGTTCCGCAATTTCCGTTACTTTTACATCCTTTTGGGATGCCAATAGTATCTGTTGAGCAACTATTACAGCTCATAGTATGTTTGTATATTTTGAAATCAAGTCGTTCAAGACTTGATTAGAAATTCATAAATAATTTATATAGATGGTAAATATAATCAATATTAGTAAAAGTAAAATTGTTAAAAATAGTAATCTAAAATATTATACAAATTAGCAAGTCAAGATTCTTATCTTTGCTAAATGCTTTTTAAAGATGTCATTGATCAGGGAAATGTAAAAAAACAGTTAATTCACTCTGTTGAGAATAACAGGATCCCTCATGCCCAATTATTTGTGGCGCCAAAAGGATCAGGGGCTTTACCTTTGGCTATTGCTTATGCCCAATACATATTATGCAATAATACAGATGGCGAAAATATAACAGGTAACCATGCTTGTAATCTAAAATTTAATAAGCTGACACATCCTGATGTGCATTTTGCTTTTCCGGTTGCAGTAACCAGCAAAGTAAAAAAAAATCCGATAAGTGATTTTTTTTTAAATGAATGGCGTGAATTTATTACTACTAATCCATACGGTAATTTATTAGACTGGTATGGTCTGCTAGGTATTGAAAACAAACAAGGACAAATTGGAGTTGATGAGGCTGAAGCCATTGTAAAAAAATTGTCATTGAAAGCTTACGAAGGCAATTTTAAAGTACTCATTATTTGGATGGCGGAAAAAATGAATATTGCAGCCTCTAATAAATTGCTAAAATTAATTGAAGAACCGCCTGAAAAAACTATTTTGTTATTGATTACCGAAAATGAAGACCAGATCATTAATACAATTTTATCTCGTTGCCAGGTGGTAAAATTATTTCCATTAAGTGAAAATCATATTAAAGATGCTTTGGTAGAAAGGGAACATATTTCTGAAAGTGAAGCACTAAAAATTTCGCATCAGGCAAACGGTAATTGGAATAAAGCCATTCAAATTTTACATCAATCATCTAACGAAGAACAATTTGAAAAATGGTTCATAACATGGATACGTACAGCATTTAGAGCGAAAGGGAATGCAGCAATAATTCAAGAATTAATAGCATGGAGTGAGGCTATAGCTTCAACAGGCAGAGAAATTCAAAAGAGTTTTTTGCACTATTGTTTACAATTTTTCAGACAAGCATTACTCAAAAACTACAACGCAGATGAATTAGTATTTATAGAACCTTCATCAGTAAAATTTGATCTGGAAAAATTTGCTCCTTTTGTGCATAGTGGAAATATTATAGAAATTAATAAAGAATTAAACGAGGCGATTTATCATATTGAACGAAATGGTAATGCAAAGATCATATTACTTGATTTGTCCATAAAGCTTACCCGATTATTACATCAAAAAGAGGCTGTTTAGAACAATGCTTAATGTCTTAGCACATAAAAATAAATGGCCATAAAGTGTGAAAAACTTCCCAAAAGCACAAAAATATGGAAAATAGCATGGTTAAATTTTATCTTTTTAATGCTATATAAAATAGCTCCGATAGTATAAAAAACACCTCCTGCAAGTAACCAATATAGTCCATTCAATGGTAAATTCTCTATAAGAGGTTTAACAGCAAAAATGATGATCCAGCCCATAGCTACATATGCAATAGTAGAAATTTTATCATATTTGCCAGTATAAAATAGCTTTAAAAATATACCAATTAAAGCTATTCCCCAGGTAATTCCAAAAATTGTCCAACCCAAAGCACCTTTTAATGTTACCAAAGTAAATGGCGTGTAGGTACCGGCTATTAAAACATAAATTGAGGCGTGATCAAGAATATTTAATTTTCGCCGTAAGTTAGGTGTTTGAGAATAATGATATAAAGTAGAGGCAGAATACAATAGTATCATACTTGCGCCAAAAATTGTAAAACTTACGATGTGTCTGGCTGAGCCGTTAGAACTTGCATGAATGATCAATAACACTAAGGCCGCAATACTTAACAATAAGCCAATAGCATGCGTAATGATGTTTACTTTTTCTTCAGATAGATCATAATATGTTATATGTTTATTTTTCACATTTATTAATTTTGACTTTTAGAGGTATGACTATCATTTACTAACTCCTTATAAATTATATTGTAAGCTTTTTGTTTCATGGCCTCCATATCATCCAAAGTTAACCCTTCTGTTTGTATAAAATTATGAATTTTAACTCGTAATTTCCCTGGAGATCCACTAAAAAATGTCCATGAAAACCGTTTTTTAACATCATAAAAGGTCATTGGTACAATTGGGATTTGATGCTCAATTGCTAATCGAAAAGCTCCGTTTTTAAACTCACTAAGAATTACATCTTCATGAGGAACCAACCCTTCCGGGAAAATAACAATACTCAAGCCCTTATTTAATTTTTCTTGTGCACTTATATAAACTTCTTTTCTGCTTTCAGCATTTCCTCTGTCTACTAAAATACTCGTTTTTCTAGCCACATATCCAAATACAGGAATATTTCTCACCTCTTTTTTCCCAACAAAAACAGCAGGATTTTTCATAACTGCCAACATTAACATTACATCGATCAAGGAAGCGTGGTTCGCAATAAACAAATAACTTTTATCAGGCTGTATTTCTTCTTCTGTTTCTACAATGGGTTTAAAACCCATAACAAATAAAATAGTCTTCCCCCAAAATATGGCAACTTTAAAAAAAGCTTTATAAAAACGATCATATGAAATTAAAATAAACAATAGGGGAAGGGCAAATAGAATTGAAAAAAATACCCAGCCATAAAACCAGGCTCGCCAGCAAATGCGAAAAATGTTTTTCAGAATAATCATAAAGGTCAAAAATAGTAATTTAAAATGGGAATAAATTTTACCTATTAAATATGTATTTTTGCCATCAAAGATGGATTTTTATCTCACTCAAATGGGATAATAAAAAACGAAAGTAAATGGCAAGAGTTTTAACGGGAGTACAAAGTACAGGAACACCACATTTAGGCAATTTATTGGGAGCTATTATACCGGCTATTGAAATGGCAAATGATCCTAAGAATGAATCATTCCTGTTTATTGCCGATATGCATACCCTTACACAGATCAAAGACGGTAATATCATTAAGCAAAATACCTACAGTACAGCTGCAACATGGCTGGCATTTGGTTTAGACATTTCAAAAACGGTCTTTTATAGACAAAGTGATATTCCTGAAGTAACAGAGTTAACTTGGTATTTAAGTTGTTTTTACCCATATCAACGATTAACATTAGCACACAGTTTTAAGGATAAAGCAGATAGGTTAGAGGATGTAAATGCAGGTTTGTTTTCGTACCCGATGCTAATGGCTGCAGATATTTTGTTATATGATGCTGATATAGTTCCTGTTGGTAAAGATCAGGCGCAACATTTAGAAATGACACGCGATGTTGCCAATAGAATAAATCATAAAGTAGGAGAAATATTGGTGCCGCCTGAGGTGAAATTGCAAGAACACACCATGTTAGTACCGGGTACAGACGGAGAAAAAATGAGTAAATCACGTGATAATATTATCAATTTGTTTTTAGATGATAAAAGGCTAAGAAAACAGATTATGAAAATTCAAACAGACAGTACTCCTCTGGAGGAGCCCAAGAACCCTGATACTTGTAATTTGTTTGCCCTTTATAAGTTAGTCGCCTCAGATGGTCAAGTCTCTGAAATGCGCAACAATTATTTAGCTGGTAATTACGGATATGGTCATGCTAAACAGGC
>CAZJCZ010000083.1:0-9146 GCA_964544575.1 uncultured Flavobacteriaceae bacterium
GTGTACAATTGAATTAAGTCTGCACCAGCTTCAATTTTATCTAATGCGTCCTGAGGAGAATGAATACCTCCTACCCCAATAATCGGGAAAGCCTTGTTTGATCTTTCAGCTAAAAAACGAATAACCTCCGTTGATCGTTTTGATAAGGGTTTGCCACTTAAGCCTCCTGTTTCGTTTTTATCATACGATTGTAATCCTTCTCTTGATATGGTCGTATTGGTAGCTATAACGCCATCAATTTTAGTAACATTAACAATTTCAATAATATCCAATAACTGACTATCTGTTAAATCAGGAGCAATCTTTAATAAAATCGGTTTCCTTTTTGATTTTAAATTATTTTTATCTTGCAACCTATTCAACAAGTTCGTTAACGGTTCTTTTTCTTGTAAGTCTCTTAAATTTGGTGTGTTAGGAGAGCTTACATTAACCACAAAATAATCCACAACATCAAATAGTGCTTCAAAACAAATTACATAATCATCAACTGCCTTATCATTTGGTGTTATTTTATTTTTTCCAATATTACCTCCAATAAGGATATCCGTTTTTCTATTTTTTAATCTCTTTACGACTTCTTCAACACCGTCATTATTAAACCCCATTCTGTTAATAATAGCGTTATCTTGAATTAATCGAAATATACGTTTTTTGGGATTTCCTTCTTGAGGCTTAGGAGTTACTGTACCGATTTCAATATATCCAAAGCCAAAATTTGATAACTCATCAAACATATTCGCATTTTTGTCAAATCCTGCTGCCAAACCAACCGGATTCTTGAATTTTAAACCAAGCAAATTACGTTCAAGTTTTTTGTTTTCTACACGATGACTGGATTTAACAAGTGAAGAAATAAAAGGAATTTTAAATAGTATTTTTAATAACGAAAAGGTAAAATGATGTACTTTCTCTGCATCAAATAAAAAAAGTAATTTCCGAACGATTATTTTATACATAATAAGTTTATGCCCTTAACTCAGCCTTTAAATTGGTCTCAAAACTGTGTTGTAGTTTTTGCATTATTTTATCTATTTGCTTATCGTTTAACGTTTTAGTTTCATCTTGTAAAATGAAACTCACAGCATATGATTTTTTATTTACTGGCAACTTATCTCCTTCGTATACATCAAACAAGTCCACAGATTGCAACAATTTCTTTTCAACTTGAAAAGCTAATTTATAAATTTCTTCGAAAGAAATATCTGAATCTATCAACAAGGACAAATCTCTCTTCACCGATGGGAATTTTGGTAAATCAATAATCTTAATAGATTTATTATTAATTATCTTAATAATATTATCCCAACTAAAATCAGCATAAAGCACTTCTTGCTTAATCCCAAATTCTTTCAATATTGAAGATTTTACTACTCCAAAATCTACAATTCTTTTTTTGCCCATCTGCAACGAAATTCCCTCAGAGAAAATATCATTTTTTGTAGGTTTTGAATTTACTTGACCGATTCCTATTCTTTCTAAGATAGTACTGATAACTCCTTTAATAAAAAAGAAATCTGATTTTTTTGTAGTATTTAACCAAGTGTCATTTGATCTATTACCTGAAATTAGCAAAGAAAAAAGTTTTTGCTCAGAATAACCACTTTCATATTTATGGTAAGTTTTGCCAAATTCAAAAAGTTTCAGCTTATTATTCTTTCTATTAATATTATAAGCGACAACTTCTAACCCACTAAACAACAATGACTGACGCAATACAGATAGATCTGTGCTCAAAGGATTTAATATTTCTACATTGTGCGATTCACTCAATCTGTCTGAATAATTAGGATACTTTGGAGTAGTCAGAGAATTAGACATAACCTCCATAAAACCTTGACTCACCAACTGATTAGCAACTAAGTTTAAAATTTTATTCTCGTCAATTTTGTCAGAATAAGATAATGAAGTGTTTAGTTTTGGTGAAGTAGTAATATTATTGTAACCATAAACCCTTAAAATTTCTTCAACTATATCAGCTTCTCTTGTAACATCAACTCTATATGCAGGAATTGTTAAACCTAAACCTGTTTCAGTGTGATTATTAATCTTAATATCCAATGAAGTTAAAATATCTTTTATACTATCCGTAGAAATTTCTTCACCAATCAATCTAAAAGCGTTTTGATATGATAATCGCACTTGATGATCTTCAATTTTTGTAGGATAAATATCAGTGATTTCAGAAGCAATATTCCCACCTGCAAGGTCTTCAATCAATATCGAGGCTCTTTTTAAGGCATACTCCGTTATATTAGGGTCTATACCTCGTTCAAACCGGAAGGAAGCATCTGTATTTAAACCAAATCTTTTGGCAGTTTTACGAATAAATACCGGATTAAAATATGCACTTTCTAAGAATATTGAAGTTGTATTTTCTGTAACGCCTGAGTCTAGTCCTCCATAAACGCCACCAATACATAATGGTGTTGAATCTCCACCACAGATCATAATATCCTCTTTGTTCAACTTTCTTTCAACACCGTCTAAGGTTGTAAACTTCGAATCGGTAGGTAAATTTTTTACTATTATTTTATTTCCTTTAATTTTTTCGGCATCGAAAGCGTGTAATGGCTGTCCGAATTCATGCAGGACATAATTGGTAATATCTACAATATTATTTATTGGAGTTAACCCAATGGCTTTTAATTTTTCTTGCATCCATTTCGGAGAATCTTCAACTTTTATATCGGTAATTACAATACCTACGTAACGGGGTACTTGTTCAGAATCTTCAACCTCAACATCAATTTTTAACTTTCGTATATCAACATCAAAATTACTTACAGAAGGCGTTATCAATTCTATATCTGTACCTTGCTGCAGCAATCCAGCCCGAAGATCACGGGCAACACCATAATGACTCATGGCATCCGCTCTATTAGGGGTAAGTCCTATTTCAAAGACTTCATCACTAGTTAAATTGAATACTTCAGAAGCTTGTTTCCCAATTTCGATATTTTTATCGAGCACTAATATCCCATCATGACTAAGACCTAAACCAAGCTCATCTTCAGCGCAAATCATTCCATGACTCTCCTCACCCCTAATTTTACCCTTTTTAATAATAAAATCTTTTCCTTCTGAATCATACAATTTAGTACCAATAGTTGCTACCGGAACTTTTTGACCAATATCAACATTAGGGGCTCCACAAACAATTTGAACGGGTTCTCCATTTCCCAAATCTACTGTTGTTACTTTTAACCGATCTGCATTAGGGTGTTTTTCACATGTTAAAACCTTACCAACTACAACACCCTTTAGACTTCCTTTAACAGATTCAACAGTCTCAATTCCTTCCACTTCTAAACCTAAATCAGTTAAAATGTTTCCAACTTTTTCAGCCTCTAAATCAATATCTAGAAATTGTTTTAACCAATTGTATGAAATCTTCATGAGTAATTTTCTTTTTTAAGAGCACAAAGATAATCAATACATTTAAGTAGTCATACTACCATTTTAACAAATTTTAAACACAATAATTACTAGATCATTAAATTTAGTGGTCTAAATGTATTACTTGTGTAATCATTATAATTTTTATACTTTGCAAAGGCTCAAATTATATTTACATGTCAATAGAAATTACTCGTCTTTTTGATTTTCCATATTATCAATTAGAAAAATATAATCTAGACGCTTCTTTAGTAACCAAATACAAAGGAGAATGGATTAAAACTTCTACAAAAGAGTATCTTGATAAAGCCAATGCGGTGAGTAGAGCTTTACTTAGATTAGGTATCAATAAAAATGATAAGATTGCTGTAATTTCGACTACAAATAGGACGGAATGGAATATTATGGATATTGGCATATTGCAAACCGGTGCGCAAAATATACCTATTTACCCCACCATTAGTGCTGACGATTATGAATATGTATTAAATCATAGTGAGTCGGTTTTATGTTTTGTTTCTGATATCGAAGTTCTGAATAAAATAAACAACGTAAAAAACAAAACAAATCTTAAAGATGTGTATTCTTTTGACGAGATTGAAGGTTGTAAACATTACTCTGAACTCTTTTCTCTTGGTGAAGATGATAGTAATCAAGCTGAACTGGATAAAAGAAAAAAGGAGGTACTTCCTTCAGATTTGGCAACCATAATTTATACTTCTGGCACTACAGGAAAACCTAAAGGAGTAATGCTGTCTCACAGTAATATAGTAAGCAATGCAATGGATAGCACTCCGAGATTACCAATTTCAAAAGGAAAAACTAGAATTTTAAGTTTCCTTCCTATTTGCCACATTTTCGAAAGAGTATTGATATATATTTACCAATACGCCGGTATTAGTATTTACTATGCAGAAGGATTGGATAAAATTGGTGAAAATTCAAAAGAGGTCAAACCGAATTTAATGAGTGTTGTGCCAAGGCTCTTGGAAAAATTATTCGATAAAATTTATGCAAAAGGAGATGAATTATCAGGTATTAAGAAATTCTTGTTTTATTGGGCAATACATTTAGCAGAAAAATATGAGCCTTATGGAGCCAATGGATGGTATTATGAAATTAGGCTTAAAGTTGCCAGAAAACTAATTTTCAGTAAATGGAAAGAGGCGTTGGGAGGCCAATTAACGACAATGGTTTCAGGTAGTGCGGCATTACACCCTAGATTATCTCGCATTTTTTGTGCGTCAGGTATGTATATTATGGAAGGATATGGTTTGACCGAAACTTCCCCAGTAGTTTCTGTTGGAATGCTGGAGAATAATATGTTTAAAATAGGAGCAGTAGGGAAACCAATTGATAACGTTGAAGTTAAAATTGCCGATGATGGTGAAATTTTAATAAAAGGGCCTAATGTAATGCAAGGATACTATAAGGATGCAGAGAAGACTGCCAGTGTCATGACGGGAGATTATTTTCATACAGGCGATAAAGGTGAAATTGACAGTGATGGATTCTTAAAAATTACAGGTCGTAAAAAAGAAATGTTTAAAACCTCTGGGGGCAAATATGTAATTCCTACATTGTTAGAAAATGAATTAAAAGAATCACATTTTATAGAACAAGTCATGGTTATTGGTGAAGGGCAAAAAATGCCTGCAGCTTTTGTGCAACCCAATTTTGATTTTATTAGAGATTGGAGTAAACGAAAAAAGAAAAATATAGGTACTACAAATGAAGAAATTGTTATATCTGAAGTGGTAATTGGCCGAATTCAAAAGGAAGTTGACAAGTGTAATGAAAATTTTGGAAAATGGGAACAAATAAAACGGTTTGAATTAACACCTGATATTTGGAGTATTGACAGTGGTCATCTCACTCCTACTATGAAAATGAAACGTGAAACGATTAAAGAAATATATAAAGATTTGTATGCTAAAATTTATAGTTAATTCATAACTTTGCGCATTCGTGATATCAAATAATTAATGGAACATTTTATAGTATCTGCTCGTAAATACAGGCCTCAGGTTTTTGAAGATGTAGTTGGTCAACAAGCTATTACAAATACATTGGAAAATGCTATAAAAAATAACCATTTAGCTCAGGCTCTACTATTTACTGGACCTAGAGGTGTTGGCAAAACAACTTGTGCCAGAATTTTAGCTAAACAAATAAATCAAAAAGGAAAAGAAGTAGATCCTGATGAAGATTTTGCCTTTAATATTTTTGAACTTGACGCGGCTTCAAATAATTCAGTTGATGATATTCGCAATTTAACGGATCAAGTTAGGATTCCTCCTCAAACTGGTAATTACAAAGTATATATAATTGATGAGGTTCATATGCTTTCACAATCAGCATTTAATGCATTTTTAAAGACCTTGGAAGAACCTCCTGCCCACGCGATCTTTATCCTGGCCACAACTGAAAAACACAAAATTATTCCAACTATTTTATCAAGATGTCAAATCTTTGATTTTAAGCGTATCGGAGTAATTGATATTAAAAATTATCTTAAAAAAATAGCTGATCACGAAAACATAACTGCAGATGACGATGCACTCCATATTATTGCCCAAAAAGCAGACGGTGCTCTTCGCGATGCACTCTCAATCTTCGATAGAGTAGTTAGTTTTGCGGGCGATAATTTGACCAGGCAAGCCGTGGCTGAAAATTTGAATGTATTAGATTATGATTCTTATTTTAAAGCTACAGATTTAATTTTAAAAAATGATATCCCTCAACTACTAATAAAATATAATGAAATTTTATCTAAAGGCTTTGATGGGCATCATTTTATTGCCGGGTTAGCCTCTCATTTTAGAGACCTGTTAGTAGCAAGAGATACCAATACAATTGAATTGCTTGAGGTTGGCGAGAATACAAAAAAACAGTACTTAAAACAAGCTACAAATAGCAATACCTCATTTTTGTTACAAGCTATTGAACTGGCCAATGACTGCGATTTAAAATATAAAACCAGTAAAAATCAACGCTTATTAGTAGAATTAGCATTAATGCAATTAGCGTCTATCACTTTTGATAGCAAAAAAAAAAGCCTAAGCACTACATAATACCTGCTTTCAATTTTATTAACGTTTCTAAATCTTATCCGAAAAAAGAAAAGCAAAATATAGCTTCAGAACCGATAGAAGATTCTTATAAAATTCCTGAAATAAAAAAAGAAATTGAAAAAACTCCAGTTAATAAAGCTATTGAAAAGCCTACATTAAAAACTGAACGCAGACGTTCATCCGCATTGTCCTTAAATAGTATCCAGAAAAAAAAGGAATTAAAAAAATCTAGTGATGAAACAATTCTAAATACTGAGAATTTACCTAAAGATTCATTTACAGAAGCTCATCTAATAGAGTTATGGGAAGAATATATTAAAAACCTTAATAACAAAGGAGAAAAAATAGTGGCTTCTATTATGAATGCCGACAAACCTAAGCTAAATGGGTTTATGATAGAACTGATCTTTCCAAACAGTATGATGAAAGCTGAATTGTTAAAAATTAGACCTAAACTTTTAAAACATTTTCGTGAAAAATTAAATAATTACAGTATTGATTTTGACATAAAAGTAAATGAAGGAAGTGAAAAAAAGTTTGCTTATACACCACAAGAGAAATACAACAAATTATTAGAAAAAAATAAAGCCCTTGCAAAACTTAAAAAGACATTTAAATTAGACCTTTAATTTTGCTGTTAACTTCCTTTTGTTATCTTTAGCTCAACTAAATATTTTTTTTTGGATTCTACTTTACTTTTAACATATATTATTGGATTTTTTGTTGTTGCCATTGCGGCAAATCAAATTGCTCAAGTATTCCAAAAAATTAAGTTTCCACTTATTACAGGTTTAATAATTACTGGTATAATTGCAGGTTCTTCTGTCTTGAATTTTATTACTCCACAAGCCATTGAAAAATTGAATTTTTTAAATGAAATAGCACTTGCAATTATAGCTTTTGCAGCAGGTTCACAGTTGTATCTAAATGATTTAAGAAGTAGGATAAATAGTATTAAATGGATGACTTTAGGGCAGTTAATTATCACATTCGTGTTGACTAGTGTTGTTATTTATTTTGTGGCTGATAGTATTCCATTTATGAATTCATTATCATCAAAACATAAAATAGCTATTGCAATTTTATTTGGAACTATTTTTGTTGCACGCTCACCATCTTCGGCCATAGCTATTATTAACGAAATGCGGGCAAATGGGCCATTTACCAAAACTGTTATGGGAGTAACAGTTGTTAAAGATGTTTTGGTAATAATTTTATTTGCTATCTGTTTTTCTATAGCCAAAGCCTTTGTCAATGGCGAAAATACAGGCTTCTTGTTCTTAATAATTTTGTTATTAGAATTACTTGCATCTTTCGGAATTGGAATTCTAGTTGGAAAACTACTGCAAGTGCCCTTTTTGTTCAAGGTCAACAAAAAGATAAAGGCATTATTAATTGTTTTAATAGGTTATTCTGTTTATGTATTTACGGCTCTATTAAAAGTTCAAAGCGGTGAACTACTTCATCACGAAATAGTACTAGAACCTTTACTTATAAGCATCATTGCAAGCTTTGTATTGACTAATTACAGCAAGCATAGAATAGAATTCTCCGAATTATTAGATGAAATTAGCCCTACAATTTATATTATTTTCTTTACACTTACTGGAGCATCGCTTTCACTCCAAACGCTCATGAGTGTTTTTGGCATCGCTATAGCTTTATTCTTTTTGAGATTGATCACGATGTTTTTTGGGGGAATTTTTGGAGTCCTTGCTGCGAAAGACTCTAAAAAATATACTTTTATAGCTTGGATGCCATACCTTACACAGGCTGGTGTTGCATTGGGTTTAGCCACTATTGTTGCGCATGAGTTTCCTACTTGGGGAAATGAATTTGAAACTATTATTATTGCTATTATTGTTATCAATCAATTAGTTGGTCCACCTCTCTTTAAATGGTCACTTAATTATGTAAAGGAAAGTCACTTAAAAGCTACTATGCAGGCATTTGATGGTAAAAGAGATGCAGTTATTTTTGGCGTTGAAAGTCAGTCGATAGCACTTTCCAATCAATTGCAAAAACATAAATGGGATACTCGTCTGGTTAGTTTAGATAGAATAGATATTAAAAACAATGAAAGTACAGATATTATCAATATAAACGAAATATCATACGATTGTTTAAAACCACTCCAGTTAGAAAAAACTGAAGCGGTTGTACTAATGCTTTCTGATTCTAAAAATTATAAACTTGCTGAATTGATTTATGAAAATGTAGGTGTTACTTCAGTAATAGTACGCCTAAACAAAAGAAAAAATTTTGAAAAATTTCACGAATTAGGAACCTTAATTATTGAACCCTCTACTGCTCTGGTAAGTTTACTAGACCATTTTGTTCGATCACCAAATGCTGCTACCCTATTATTAGGTATGGATGAGGGACAAGACTCGATGGATGTTGAAATAAGAAATGAAGATATTCATGGTATGCGATTAAGAGATTTAAGACTACCTTCAGATGTTCTTGTGCTATCAGTTAAGCGTAGTGGGCATTTACTAGTTTCACATGGATATACACGACTAAGGTTAGGTGATGTAATGACATTGGTTGGTTCTGTAAATAGCTTAGAACAGCTAAAATTTAAATTTGATACATAAAATACGCTTATGTTAGGGCTAAAATTCGAAACTTCAACATCGTGGGCAGAAATTGCAAAAAACGATCTACAACAAA
>CAZJCZ010000084.1:0-9099 GCA_964544575.1 uncultured Flavobacteriaceae bacterium
GGTGAAATCATTGTTAAAAGGGGTATTTTAGTTAGCAATATTTTATATTTAAATAAAGGCTTAGTAAAATTAGATATTGTAAACGATAACAAGTCATCGACCGTAGGCTTAATTCAACCTCATTCTTTTATTGGAATAATTTGCTGTTTTGCTTTTAAAAAATACGATTTCACTGTCACAGCTATTGAAAGAACTGATGTTAGTTTTATTGATATTAATATTATTGAGAAGTTTATTAAAAGTAACGGTGAGTTTGCCTTAAATTTAATCAGACATATGTCTGGTATAACAAACCAGATGTTCCATAGGATAACAACTTTATCACAAAAAAATATTGAAGGTGCCTTATCCATATTATTATTAGATTTTTGCAATATATATCGTTCCAAGGATTTTACTTTGCCAATGACTAGACAAGAGCTTGCCAACTTACTTGGATATTCAAAAGAGAGTGTTATTAATACGCTTTCAAAATTTAATAGGGAAGGAATTATTAAGGTTTCTGACAGAAAAATAGAATTAATTAATTACGAAAAATTGCAGCAAATTAGTAAATTAGGCTAATTAATAGTAAGAGTATCCTCTGACTTTAGAAATATATGTAGCCAAGGTATAAAAGGATTTTAGACCTATAACTAACCTATTTCTTAATTATTTACCACTAATCTATGGTATTCAACTACACCTTCCTGATTCAAAATCTGAAGTATCACATTTTTACCTTTATTCTTTCTTAATATTTTTTCAATTCCATCTATATCATATACTTTTTCTTTGTCCATTCTAAGGATAATATCTCCATTTTTAACCTCGTTTTCAGCAAGATTCTTATTTCTTAATTTAGAAATTTCAAGGCCATAATTAACTCTGTACTTAGTAGCATCTTCGTTAGATATTTTTTTAAGATCTCCTATAAGATACTTACTGAAATCAAGCTCGCCAATAATCTCTTTACCAAATTGATTTGCTAATCTAACCTCAAATTGTTTCTTACCACCACTTCTTATTACACTTACACCAACAACATCTCCGGGTCTTTTAGAGCTCAAGTAACCTTGTAAATCAGCAAATTGAGAAATTTCAACATTGTCAATTCTAGTAATAATATCATTTACTTTCAATCCTGCAGGTTTGGCAGCTCCATCGTCAGTTAATCCCGCTATTAAAACACCCTCAGTTATATTTAAATCAAGTTCTTTAACCGCCTCACTATTCAAATCTGCGGGTCTGATTCCTAAATACGCCGTTTGCACATCGCCAAACTCAATAATGTCTTCAATTACCTTTTTCGCAATATTAGAAGGAACAGCAAAAGAATAGCCAACATAAGAGCCCGTTTGGGAAGTAATAGCGGTATTAATACCTATTAATTCACCCCTAACGTTCACTAATGCGCCACCACTATTACCAGGATTAACAGCCGCATCCGTCTGAATAAATGATTCTATCATGCGGGTTCCCCTAGAAATATTAATATTGCGAGCCTTCGCACTTACAATACCAGCCGTTACAGTTGATGTCAAATTAAACGGATTACCTACTGCCAAAACCCATTCGCCAACCTTCACATTATCTGAATTGGCGAAAGTGATATAGGGTAAATCTGACTCATCTATCTTTAATAATGCTATATCAGAACTTTCATGAAGACCGACAACTTCAGCGGTATACGATTTTCTGTTATTCAATGTTATTTCTAATTCTGATGCTCCTTTGATAACATGGTTATTTGTAATTATATAACCATCTGGAGAAATAATTACTCCAGAACCAGCGCCAACGGTAGCTTTTTTACCCCCACCTACACCCTGACCGAAAAACTCCAATATTGGGTTAGAACTAGAGACAGAAACATTTTTAACATGCACAACAGCATTTACCGTCTCTTCCGCTGCCTTTGTGAAATCCGTTACCTCAGCTGCATAATTAGAAGTAGGAATATAATTAGTTTGCACAACTTCAGGTTGAGTCGAATCATTTTTAATTTCGGCGTTCTGTTGATCACCACCCATCAAAACCATATAACCTCCTAGAGCTAAAACACCCCCTAAAATTGATGCTAATACTAATGATGCTATTTTTTTCATTTTTAAAAGAGATTAAATTTTATATTTTAATTCGTAACTATTTACTTCAATGTAACAGTCAAAATTACTTGATTATTATGAATCATTTTTGACTTTAACTATACTTTAACAGCCCCCATTACTAGAAAATATTTTACATTTGTCTTGATAATGCAACTGCCATTTTACAAATATCAAGGTACAGGGAATGATTTTATCTTAATAGATAATCGTCAACAACTCTTCCCCAAAAATAATACCAAATTGGTTGCACAACTTTGTGACCGAAAATTTGGCATAGGGGCTGACGGACTAATATTACTTGAACTGTCAGAATTACATGATTTTACAATGGTCTATTATAATGCTGATGGTAACGAAGGTAGCATGTGTGGTAATGGAGGTCGATGCACAGTTGCCTTTGCCAATAAACTTCAAATTATTGAGAGTAAAGCTACTTTTGAAGCAATAGATGGTTTACATGAAGCCTCGATTTTAGATGATACGGTAAGTCTTAAAATGAATGATGTTACAACGATTGAGAACTATGAAGATCATTTGTTTGTAGATACAGGATCACCACACCACATCACGTATGTGGATAATGTGAAAAATGTTAATGTCAAAATTACAGGAAGCAAAATTAGATATGGAGCTCCATATTTTATGGAAGGCAGCAATGTAAATTTTGTAGAAAAAGAGAATGAAAACACTTTTAAAGTTAGAACTTATGAACGAGGTGTTGAAGATGAAACCTTGAGTTGTGGAACTGGAGTAACGGCCGTTGCCATTGCATCGCATAAGGCAAAAAAAACTAATAAAACTGAAATTACATTAAATACGCTTGGCGGGAAATTAGAAGTTTCTTTTGATTATGATAATAATATTTATAAAAACGTGTTTTTAAAAGGGAAAGCTAAGCACGTGTTTAACGGAGAAATAACTGTCTAATGAAAGCACTTACAGGAAAAAAAATTCATCTAAGAGCTTTAGAGCCGGAAGATTTGGATTTTTTATATACTATAGAAAATAACGAATCGTTCTGGGAAGTAAGTAGTACGCAAACTCCTTTTTCAAGATTTGTTTTAGAGCAATATATAGTCAATTCACATCAAGATATTTTTGAAGCAAAACAACTAAGATTAATAATAGTTGATAATATTTCAAATATTAGTGTTGGTATGATAGACCTTTTTGAATTTAATCCCTTGCATAAACGAGCAGGAATTGGTATTTTAATTATTGAAAGTGAACAACATAAAGGGTTTGCATCAGAAGCGATAGAGCTATTGATAAATTATAGTTTTAATCAACTCAATTTACATCAACTTTTTGCAAATATTACGGCCGACAATACCAAGAGTTTAGAATTATTTAAAAAGTTAAATTTTAAAAAAATTGGTGTCAAAAAAGAATGGATTTTTTCTAACGGAGTATTTAAGAATGAAATTTTATTTCAATTGATAAATAAATGAAGATCAAACAAATAATAATATCTGTTGTTACCATAATTATTATTGTTGGTGCAATTATTGTATATAAATATTTTTCAAAAATATATGTTTCTAATGTAATTGAAAACTCTGCAGTTTTTATTCCAAGCAATGCTAATTTTGATGAAGTTTCGAAAATCATTCACCCTTATGTAAATAATTCAAATAGTTTTAACTGGGTTGCTCATCGAAAAAATTATCCTAACGTAATTAAGGCTGGTAAATACCTTATTAAAAAAGGAATGAACAATAATGAGTTGGTTAATTTATTACGGAGTGGCAAGCAATCTCCAATTACGTTGACCTTTAATAATCAAGATAGTCTAGAAAAATTAGCTGGCAGAATTGCCGAACAAATTGAAGCAGATTCTATTGATATTTTAAAAACAGTCTTAGATACCGATTTTCTGAAAAAGAATGATTTCAATAAACATGACATTTTAGGGATGTTTATTCCGAATTCCTACGAGGTTTACTGGAATACTTCTGCCTTACAATTTAGGGACAGAATGCTAAAAGAGTATGCAAATTTCTGGAGTTCATCTCGTGAAGAAAAGGCAAAGGCAATGAACCTCAGCAAGAAGGAAGTAATTACCTTAGCATCCGTAGTTCAAAAAGAAACGGCTAAAGTCAATGAAAGGACTACTGTAGCTGGCCTATATATAAATCGGCTGAAAGGTCGATGGCCTTTACAGGCAGACCCAACCATTATTTTTGCCTTGAAACAAAAACATGGACAAGATTATGAAGTTAAGAGGGTATTAAATGCAGATCTGGATATTGATTCACCTTATAATACATACAAAAACGCTGGATTACCTCCTTCATTAATTGCCATGCCTGATATTTCATCAATTGACGCAGTGCTAAACCCAAAAAATCATGGTTACTATTATATGTGTGCCAGTGTAACAAATATTGGCTCACATGAATTTGCAAAAACCCTCTCTCAACATAACGTTAACGCATCTAAATATCAAAGATGGCTTAGTAAACAAGGAATTAACAGATAAACTATGTTGATTTCATCACCTTTGATAAAAAATACAGTTTTAACATTATTCTTTCTTTTTGGATCTATTTATATAAGCGCTCAAACAAGTTCATCATTCTGGAAAAAGTCTGACACTTTAAATATTAAACGAAGAAATACAGTTTATATAACCGAGGCGGCCGCGGCAACCGTTACTTTAATTGGCTTGAATCAATTGTGGTATGCTAATAATGACCGTTCTACTTTCCATACTATAAATGATAATAGTGAATGGTTGCAAATGGATAAAGCCGGACATGTTTTAAGCTCATATTATGTTGGAAAAATGGGAATGAATGTATTGGGTTGGGCCGGTGAGACTAAAAAAAACCAGTTAATTTATGGTGCTACTTTAGGGTTTGCTTTTTTAAGTACCGTTGAAATATTAGATGGCTTTTCAGAAGAGTGGGGCTTTTCAATTGGTGATGTTATCTCCAATGCAACCGGTACTGGTTTACTTATTGGCCAGGAACTACTTTGGGAAGAACAACGGTTACTACTAAAATACTCCTTTCATACAACACATTTCGCTGATAAAAGACCAGAAATTCTTGGTGAAAATTTTTTAGAACAAACCTTAAAAGATTATAATGGACAAACTTACTGGTTATCAGCTAATCTTAGATCATTCCTTAACGATAGTAAAATCCCTAAATGGTTAAATCTTGCATTTGGTTATGGTGCCGAGGGAATGATCTCTGGTAATAACGATATCTTATTGGATCCTATCATTTTGCCTGAACAAAATAGATTCAGGCAATATTATATTAGTTTAGACATTGACCTTACTAAAATAGAAACACGCTCAAATTTCTTAAAAACAGTGTTCTCAACCTTCAATTTTATCAAAATTCCGGCTCCAACATTCGAATTTAATTCTAATGGTAAGGGTAAATTTCATCTTTTTTATTTTTAAAATATTGATTTTCAATTAATTAATTTTTTTACAAAATAATTTTGTTATCTAATATTTTGTTGTAAATTTGCATGCTGAATTTAAAATGCGTTTTAACCCCTTTAAATGCATCTAAAATGAAAAAGAAACTAGTAAAATTAATTGCTATAGTTACGCTTATTTATGTCGTAACTACTGGATTTTCAAGATGGGAATCTACTGTTGCAAAGTATAACGTGCCAAAAGGCAATGTTATTGTCACCGTACATCAAGAATCTGTTACCCAACAATATTATAATTTTCCTTTTGTAGGAAAATCATATGTTGGATTCAAAGAAGCTCTTGCTTTCAAAGAATCACAGGGTATATATAGCAGAATTAATACCTTAGGGTATCTAGGCAAATATCAATTTGGTAAATCAACCTTAAAAAGGTTCAATATTTACAACACTTCTGAATTCCTGAAAGACCCTGCACTTCAAGAAGATGCTTTTTTGGCATTGTGTTCTGTTAATAAATGGATATTAATTCGAGATATAAAACGCAGTGTTGGAAGAAGAATCAATGGTATCAGGATTACTGAATCAGGTATACTCGCTGCTGCACATTTAGCTGGCGCGGGAAGTGTAAAAAAATATCTACGCAGTAATGGTATTGATAACTTTACCGATGCTTACGGTACAAATATTGAACATTACTTGAAAAAATTTGCAGGCTATGATACATCTTTTGTAGAAGCAAACAAAAAACCAGTTATTTGATTGATAAGAAATATTGGTTAGAATTGAATAAAAAAATCCTCGATATCTCGAGGATTTTTTATTTTTTATGAATGATAAAAATAGCTGGTCGTTTATGTAAATCTATTTTTATATGCTTCCATTCTTCAATTGACATGGTTCTAATATCTTCTGTAGAAAGTGTAATATCAACAGCTAGACAGAGGAGCGTATTAATCGATAATGTTTGTTTTAAAACGGAGAACATTTTTTCATTACGATATGGAGTTTCAATAAATAATTGAGATTGATCTTTTTCAAAAGACACCCTTTCGAGCTGCTTGATGCTTTTTTTTCGTTCAACATTATCAATAGGTAAATACCCATTAAAGGCAAAATTCATTCCATTTAAACCTGACCCCATCATTGCCATGATGATTGAAGAAGGGCCAACCAACGGCTTAACTTTAATATTTTTATGATGGGCCATTTGCACAACGATAGCACCCGGATCTGCAACAGCCGGCACACCTGCCTCAGACAATAACCCGACATCGACACCTTCAAAACAAACATCTAAATAATGTTGCGATTCAATTTCATCTGTAAATCTATCCAAAATATATAGATGAAGTGACGACTGTGATTTTCTTGGAGAGATTTTTTTTATAAATCTTCGTGCGGATTTTTCATTTTCAACTATATAATAATTAACCTGTTCAATAGTTTTTTTTACAGACATTGGCAAAACCTCAAGCGGTTCGTTTTCTCCTAAGGTAGTAGGAATTAAATATAATGTTCCTGTATTTTTCATTCTACAATTTCTGTGCTATTATTGAGCAAGCTTCTTCCAAAAGTTTATACACTTTTTCAAAGCCTTGATCACCTCCTAAATAGGGATCTGGAACATCTACATTTTCGTTTGGAAAGATTTCATTTAGAATCATTTTCACTTTTGCCTTGTCATTTTCATCTCTGGCCAATGCCAACACATCTCTTTTATTAGAATTATCCATTACGTAAATAATATCGAATTCATCAAAATCTGAAACACCAAACTGCCTGCCCCTTTGGTACGAAATATCTAGGTTATTTTTTCTTGCAACAGCAATAGATCGACTATCCGGTGGGCTACCAAGGTGATAACTACCCGTCCCTGCTGAATCAATAAAATATTTTTGAGAATTGACTTTTAATTTTAAAATACCCTCTGCCAACGGTGAGCGACATATATTTCCAAGGCAAACCATTAAAACACTTACCATTTTTAAAAATTAAAATGACAACTTTTTGGTAATATCTTCAACGTATTTTCTGAATTGCTTGTCTGTTTCGGTAAGATTATCTACTGTTTTACAAGCGTGTAATACCGTAGCGTGATCTCTACTGCCAATTTGTGACCCTATACTGGCTAAAGAAGCCTTAGTCATTCGTTTGGCAAAAAACATTGCTAACTGACGAGCCTGTACAATATGACGTTTTCTTGTTTTAGATTGTAAAGTAGTAACATCCATTTCAAAGTATTTTGATACTACTTTTTGAATATAATCTATTGATACTTCTCGTTTCGTATTTTTAACAAACTTATCTACGATCTGCTTGGTTAAAGCCAATGTAAATTCTTTTCTATTAAAAGATGCTTGAGCGATCATAGAAATTAAAACGCCTTCTAACTCTCGTACATTTGTCTTAATATTTTTTGCAATATATTCAACTATTTCTTCAGGCATTTCTACGCCATCTCTAAATAGTTTGTTATGTAATATTGATATTCTGGTTTCATAATCAGGTGATTGCAACTCTGCTGAAAGTCCCCATTTAAAACGGGATAACAAACGCTGCTCAATATCTTGCATATCAACAGGAGCTTTATCAGATGTTAAGATTACTTGTTTGCCATTTTGATGTAAATGATTGAAAATATGGAAAAACACATCTTGGGTACCTGATTTACCGGATAAAAATTGGACATCATCAACAATCAATATATCGATCATTTGGTAAAAATGAATAAAATCATTTCTTGAATTTCCTTTAACAGAATCAATATATTGCTGAGTGAATTTTTCAGCTGAAATGTACAATACCGTTTTTTCAGGATATTTATCTTTAACCTCTACTCCTATCGCATGTGCTAAATGTGTCTTGCCTAAACCTACACCTCCATAGATTAATAAAGGATTAAATGATGTACCGCCAGGTTTATTAGCAACAGCCATACTTGCAGAACGAGCTAATCTATTAGCATCGCCTTCAATAAAATTATTAAAACTATAATTAGGATTAAGCTGCGATTCTATTTTAACTTTTTGTATTCCCGGAATAATAAATGGATTTCTAAGTTCTCTTTTATCAAACTCTAATGGGACAGTGATCCCTTGAGAATTAAAAGGTTTTCTATTAGAACTTGGAATTTTTACTGTATGTGGATTCTTACTACTGTAGGCATTTTCCATTTTCACATCATATACCAACTTTGCATCTTCACCTAACTCACGAACCAAGGCAACTCTTAATAATTTAATATAATGCTCTTCTAACCATTCATAAAAAAACTTGCTTGGAACTTGTATTGTTAACGCTTCTCCGGTAACTTTTATGGGTTTAATTGGTTCAAACCAAGTTTTATACGCTTGAGGTTTTATATTATCCTTGATAAAAGACAAACAATTATTCCAAACTGAAGTAGCAGTTTTTGACATTCTCAGGGTCTAGTTTTTTTTGGTTAAGATAATTGAGAGATTTTTCAGGGTTTTCTCTCCTAATTATGCTGTTACAAAAGTGTGAATATTTTTTGTTATAAAAAAATATAATTACTATTGATTTCTAATTATTTTTTTCGTATAATCTCGCTCTTCATTAAAATAAAATTTATGCTTACTCATGAAATAAC
>CAZJCZ010000085.1:0-3287 GCA_964544575.1 uncultured Flavobacteriaceae bacterium
CAATAATTTCACGTAGTGAATCTCCAACGCTCCCTTTCCAAAGATCATTATCAATAACAATGGTTAAATGGTTTATGTTTCCAGCTGATTCTACTAATGTAATATAGCCATCTTTTTTATTACAAGCTAGAATTGATAATAAGACTATTGTAATTGCAAAAAGTTTTTTCATAGCATTTAGCCTTTGTAGATTTTGAGTTTTGTACCCGGTTTTAGACTTTTAACACTCCAAATATTGTTCCAACTTTTTAATTGATCAACAGAAACTTTAGGAAATTTTCTTGAGATCAACCATAAAGAGTCTCCATTTTGAACCACATAAGTAGTATAGTCACCTTTGGCAACGATTTTAGTTTTTGTGCTTTTGGCAATAGTTGTTTTTGTTTTGGATGAATTACTAGAAAATTTTCTTGGATGAATTGTTAATCGTTGGCCAATACTAAGACGGTTGCTGCGCAACCCGTTCCAACGTTTTATTTGAGAAACAGTTACGCCATATCTTTTGGCAATTTTCCCTAGATAATCACCATTTTTAACCCTATATCGTATTCTTTGAGGAGATTCAAAAAATTTTGGGAGCGGTTTTTCACGTAGCGCATCATCTGCTTTCGCGAAAGTGTAAATTTGCTCTTCATTAGAAACAAATTTGCCTATCAAATTTTTAGGCAGGCGTAAGGTGTAATTTTTATTTTTTATATATGGTATGATGTTAAGCTTGTATTGAGGGTTTAATAATTCAAGTAATTCATCATTTGTATTCAAGACCTTATTGATTTGCTCAAAAGTAATTTGATGTTTTATATGAACCGTATCAGTTTCAAATCTATTAACCATTAGTTTTGTTGGTTTGATATCATGCTCTTTTGCGTATTCTAAAATATAATAAGTAGCATAAAATGCAGGTAAGTAACCGGCCGTTTCCCGAGGCAAATAATGTCTGATATTCCAATAATTTTTGCTCCCTCCAGAACGTCTGATGGCTTTTGAAACATTTCCTGGACCTGAGTTATAAGCTGCCAGAGCCAAATCCCAATCACCAAATATTGTATATAAACTAGACAAGTATTTACATGCTGCTTCAGTAGCTCTTATAGGGTCATGTCTTTCATCTACATATGAATTAACATTTAAATTAAACTGTTTGCCTGTATAATACATAAATTGCCATAGACCTGAAGCTCCTACTCTTGAACGTGCCCTTGGACGTAATGCAGACTCAACTATGGCTAAATATTTTATTTCTAAAGGCAGATCATACTTATCAAGATGTTCCTCGAACATAGGAAAATAATAGGCAGCTTTGCCCATTAAATTCTCTAATGTAGACTTACGGGTTTTTAAATAATGCTTAATAATACGTTCTAAGGAAGAATTATAAGAAACATCAAATGGTGTTTTACTGTTTAAATGTGAAAGCCTTTCCTTAAGAATTTCAGTGCTGAGTTCATTATAAATGGTATCATTTATTTTTTCGTCGGGATCTACATATTGAAAATCATCATATAATGGTGAATTATACATAGTACTGAGCCACAAGCTGTCTATCAACGTAGCTTCTTTATGGTCAACTAACTGAGCAGAATCTTTTTTAATATCATCAGCTACCAATTCAATGTTCTTAGGGGTAGCAACTTCCTTATTATCTGCAATAGGCATTTCTTTTTCTTGCGAAAAAACATTTAAGGATAGCAATAGTAGACAGGCAAAAAGGGGTTTCATTATGCTTAGTTTTTATTATTTTTTGACAGACAAAAATATGGGTTCAAGAAAAACAAATGTATAAAAATAATTTTTATACCAATTGTATAATTGATTTATATAACCATATTAATTCTATCAGTAGATTTGGAAAGCTGTAAAGCCATATTGCATAACGTGTAAAAAAGTTACAAATTATTCAGTTTCTGTTAAAATTTTGAGTTGAGTACCGGGTTCTACATAAGAAACATTCCACATATTGTTCCAGTTACGGATTTGATGTATAGTAACATCTGGGAATTGTTTTGAAATTAAGAATAGTGAATCTCCATCTTTTACGGTGTACATTTCAACTTGTCGCTTATTTTCAAGAGAACTCTTTATAATTGATGAATTTTTGGCTTGTATGCTGGTACTTGGTGAATTCTTCTCTAAGTATATTTTTTTATCTATTGATACAACTAAACTTTGCCCTTCTATTAAGTAATTAGTTTCCAGGCCATTCCAAGTTTTTATTTGACTTATTGTAATTTCAAAAGATTTCGCGATTTTAGACAAATTATCACCTTGTAAAACAACATAGCTATTGTATGGAGTTGGAGTGATGTACTTTGACACTTCTCGCTTGCTATCATCTATAGGTAAATTATATATTATATTTTCGTTGGACACAAATTTGCCAATATAATTTTTAGGAAGTGTTAAGACATTGAACTCATCAATTAACGGTATGATATTTAGCTTGTATTGAGGGTTCAACTTTTTTAATAAGTCCTTGTCAATTCCAATTACTTCATTTATTTTTTTAAAAGTTAGTTTTTTCTTTACATGAACCGTGTCTGTTTCAAAAAATGTTATTTTAGAATTTTTAGCATAAATATCATGCTCTTTACCATATTCGAAAAGATAATAGGTTGCATAAAAAGCAGGTAAGTATCCCCGGGTTTCTGCAGGCAAATATTTTCTAATATTCCAATAATTCCGTAATCCTCCAGAACGTCTAATGGCCTTTGAAACATTACCTGGTCCCGAATTATAAGCAGCCAGTGCTAAGTCCCAATCATCGAAAGTTTTATATAAACTTTCTAAATATTTGCAAGCGGCTTCAGTAGATTTTATTGGGTCAGATCGCTCATCAACATAGGAGTTAACCTTTAGTCCGAATTGCTTACCTGTATGATACATAAATTGCCATAACCCTGTCGCTCCATAAACTGATTTCGCATTAGGTTTTAGGGCAGATTCTACTATAGCCAAGTATTTTATTTCTAAGGGTAAGTTGTATTTGTCAAGATATTCTTCAAAAATTGGAAAGTAATATTTTGCCTCATCCATTAAATTTGAAATATCATCTTTTCTAGTATTCAAATACAACCTGATAAATCTTTCTAAAATTGCATTATACTCTACATTAAAAGGGGTTCTATTATTTAAATTCCCTAAACGTAGCTTTAAGAGATCAGACGTAAATTCTTCGTAGGAGTTTTTTTCTTCAGTATTTTTATATAATGGAGAATCATATAAATTTTCCATCCAAGTATGATCAATAACTTCCGGATAAGTCAATAAATTTAATTCTTCAGCAGTAT
>CAZJCZ010000085.1:3387-9096 GCA_964544575.1 uncultured Flavobacteriaceae bacterium
ATCATCCGTTTGTTCTGACAGTAGTCCATTTTGAGCAAAAGACAATACATATATAGCCCAAAAAAATAAGGGGAGAATTTTTTTCATAGCGATTTAACTTTTTCTTTTTTCTTGAGCGTAAGCTCAATCCATTGTACAATACTAAGCATAATATCTTTTTTACACAAATCATTATGTAATTCGTGATAACCATCTTTAACTAATTTTAAGCTGATTTTGTTATTATTAAGCGCAAATTCTTTGGAAGCTTCATGACTCGTCAATCGGTCTCCGGTACCATGTATTAACAGGAGTGGTAATAACAATTTATCGGCATTATTAATAGCCCATATTCCTGTTTTCATAAAAGTCAACGAGTAATTGGGGCTTATTTTGTCATGAACTAAAGGGTCGTTTATATATTTTTGAACTTCATGTTTATCTCGTGATAATGCATTGACGTCCAATTCACTTTTCATAGTAAAGGATGGAGCTATTTTTTGTAATATTTTACCTAAGGCCAATTTCCAGGATGGCGGTTGAAAGGCTAATTTGAAAAACGGACTTGTCACAATAACTCCGTTAAGATCATTTTTTCTCTTTAGAATATAATTGATCACAACATTAGCTCCCATGCTATGGCCATAAAGAAAAGCTGGAATGTTACTAAATATTTCATGAGCCTTATTGATAACTATTTCTACACAATCAAGAAGAGATTCAAAACCTGGATTGTGACCTCTTTTACCTTGAGTTTTACCATGCCCAAACTGATCGTAAGCAATAACCGATATATCATTTTTCAAAAATTCTGGAATTACAAAATCGGCATATCGTGTAGAATGTTCGCCCATGCCATGAACTAAGATAATTACTGCATTAGTTGAGGTGGTTTGCCAATATTGACCGAAAAACTTGATGTTATGGTTGTAAAAATCAAATTCTTTATGAATCATGTATTGCCCTTTGTATCAAAAATATTAAAAGAGCTCTGGCTTACAATAAAATTGTTAATTAAAGATAAGAACTTTTATGTTAAATAATACAATATCAATACGTTACCTTAATTTGTTGAATTTATGTACTTATTGTTATGAATTAATTATTGAATAAATAAATTTAAGTCTTGTTAATTCTTGAAATGATAATAATTAGCTCATTTTAATTTTTTTTTATGATTTTTCATAGAAAAGTTTTATTATTGCTGGGTGAAAATGATACTATCACATACAAATTTTGCAATTGTAAGACGCATTACCGCAGGTCGTCGCCCGTAAGGGTACATACTTTTTATATGAACTAAGGTGAGTCCGGTTCTTTTTTCAAACATTTTTTCAAACATTTTAATAATTTAATTACAATACTATGAATATAGTTATTGCAAATAAATCGCATAGTAAATATGCATCCATAATTTGCGAGACCATTGCAGAATCCGCCAAAGTTAGGGGAACCGGAATAGCCAAACGTACACCGGAATATATTATAAAAAAACTAGAAAAAAACAATGCTGTTATTGCCTTAGAGGGCGATAAATTTGCAGGTTTCTGTTATATCGAAGTTTGGGGCCATAATAAATTTGTCGCAAACTCAGGATTAATAGTTCATCCCGATTTCAGAAATCAAGGGTTGGCTAAAAAAATTAAGAAAGTCATATTTGAGCATTCAAAAGAAAAATTTCCAGAAGCTAAGATTTTTGGCATTACAACAGGGTTGGCGGTTATGAAAATAAATTATGAATTGGGTTATAAACCAGTTACATTTTCAGAACTCACAGATGATCCGGTATTTTGGAAAGGTTGTC
This sequence comes from uncultured Flavobacteriaceae bacterium, assembly GCA_964544575.1. Taxonomy (GTDB): domain Bacteria; phylum Bacteroidota; class Bacteroidia; order Flavobacteriales; family Flavobacteriaceae; genus Aureibaculum. Next base: position 5,171 of record CAZJCZ010000085.1, read on the forward strand.
AGACTTGTAAAAACTATGATATCTTAACACGAACAGAGCAAAAGTTGTGTTTATGTACAGGTATGCTGTACGACTCTAAAAACGATAGTAAATCAAAAAAGGAAAAAACACACGATCATCCGTATAACAAAAAAGTGTTACAACGATTAAAAAACATAAAACAATCATTATTTCTCAAAAACAAAAAGTCATGAAAAAAGTAGTACTAGCTTATAGTGGTGGATTAGACACTTCATATTGTGCAAAATACTTATCAGCAGATCAAGGTTTTGAAGTTCATGCGGTAAGTGTTAATACTGGAGGATTTACAGATGAAGAGATTAAGAATATTGAAGAAAAGGCCTATAGTCTAGGTGTAGAATCGTATAAAAATATTAATGCAGTTACATTGTTCTATCAAAAAGTGGTTAAATATCTTATTTATGGCAATGTGTTAAAAAATAATACCTACCCACTTTCCGTAAGTGCCGAACGGATTATTCAGGCAATAGAAATTGCTAGTTATGCTAAAAATATTGGAGCGAAATATATTGCACATGGCAGTACCGGAGCTGGCAATGATCAAGTAAGGTTCGATATGATCTTCCAAATTTTAGCTCCTGAAATTGAGATTATAACTCCCATCCGAGATCTGCAATTATCAAGACAATCTGAAATTGATTATTTGAAGGAAAAAGGTGTAGACATTCCTTGGGACAAAGCAAAATACTCTATTAATAAAGGCCTATGGGGCACAAGTGTTGGTGGTGTAGAAACCTTAACTTCTAATTTGCCATTACCTGAAGAAGCTTATCCAAGCCAGTTAGAAAAAACGGGTTCAGAAAAAGTAAAATTAAGTTTTGAAAAAGGAGAATTGGCCGCTATAAATTATGTAAAATCTAAACCTGAAGAAAATATTCAGATATTAAACGAAATGGCTTCTAAATATGCTATTGGCAGGGATATTCATGTGGGAGATACTATCATTGGTATAAAGGGAAGGGTAGGATTTGAAGCAGCAGCTTCATTAATAATTATCAAGGCTCATCATTTGTTAGAAAAACATGTGCTAACCAAATGGCAACAGCACCATAAAGAATATTTATCTAATTGGTATGGAACAATGCTGCATGAGGGTCATTATTTAGACGAGGTAATGAGAAATATTGAAGCATTTTTATCAGACTCACAAAATAATGTAAATGGTGATGTGATGGTTACATTACATCCTTATAGATTTGCTTTAGATGGCATTACTTCATCTAATGATTTGATGAATTCTCCTGTTGCCTCGTATGGAGAAATGAACACTGGATGGACCGCTGATGATGCCAAAGGATTTATTAAAATCTTATCAAATCAGAATAAAATATTTAATCAAGTAAACAAATCATAATGATACAAGTTGGAATTATTGGAGGTGCAGGATATACAGCTGGTGAACTTATCAGAATATTATTGCAACATAAAGAATCTAACATAAATTTTGTGTATAGCACTTCAAATGCGGGTAATGAAATAAGCAGCATCCATCAGGATTTGGTAGGCGAAATTACTATGAAGTTTACCAATACCGTAAATTTAAAAGTAGATGCCTTGTTTTTGTGTTTGGGACATGGGTTTTCCAAGACCTTTTTAGAAAAGAATGAATTTTCTGAATCTACTAAAATAATAGATTTGAGTAATGATTTTAGATTGAAAGAAAATTCAATATTTCGAAATAAAAAATTTACTTACGGTTTACCCGAATTGAATTATGAAGAAATTAAAGATTCAACAAATATTGCAAACCCAGGTTGTTTTGCTACTGCAATACAATTAGCCCTGTTGCCCTTAGCGAAAAATAATTTGATTATTGATGATGTTCATGTTAATGCTGTAACAGGTGCGACAGGTGCTGGAACCTCATTATCAACAACGACTCATTTTACCTGGCGAGACAATAATTTTTCATATTACAAACCATTTACACATCAACATTTAGATGAAATAAACCAAAGTGTGACTCAATTGCAAAGTTCGTTCGAAGGAGAAATAAATTTCATGCCAAATAGAGGTAATTTTAGTAGAGGGATTTTTGCAACAATCTATACCAAATTTAATGGATCACTCGAAGAAGCAAAAAATTTATATCAAGACTTTTATAAGGATTCGGCATTTACATTTATAAGTAATGAAGCACTGCATTTAAAGCAAGTTGTAAATACTAATAAATGTCTAATTCACCTTCACAAGCATAAGAATAAATTACTAATTACAAGTGTTATTGACAATCTTGTGAAAGGAGCTTCAGGCCAAGCAGTACAGAATATGAATATACTATTTGGTTTTGATGAAAGAGAGGGGTTACAACTTAAAGCGACATATTTCTAAAAAAACAATAAAATGAAAATAGCAATTTTAGGTGCAGGAAATTTAGGTCTTTCAATAGCCAAAGGACTTATTATAAACAATGCCGTAACAACATTGTACTTGACAAAAAGAAATACTGAGAATATTGAGAATTGGTCAGAATATGACAATGTAAATATTACTTCAGATAATAAGGAAGCCGTTAGTAAATCTGACATAATTATTATTTCTGTACAGCCGGGGCATGTGAAAAATATATTGCTGGAAATAGCCGATATACTTTCAGAAAATCATGTGATTATTTCAACCGTTACCGGATTTAAAATTAATTCAATAGAATCAATAATCGGTTCAGATAATTACATAATTCGATCTATGCCCAATACGGCTATTTCTGTGGGTAAATCTATAACCTGTATTTGTAGCAATGAAAAAGGTCAGAAGAGAATTAATATAGCTTCATCTATATATAATCGGCTGGGAACATCAATTGAAATACCCGAAGATCAAATGCAGGCGGCTACGGTTATCTGCGCCAGCGGTATTGCTTTTTGGATGCGATTAATCAGAGCTACAACACAAGGTGCTATCCAGTTAGGTTTTGAATCTCATATAGCTCAAGAAATGGCCATGCAAACTTGTCTTGGAGCTGCTACTTTATTGGTAGAATCGGGTAGGCATCCTGAAGAAGAAATTGATAAGGTCACTACACCAAAAGGTTGTACCATTGAAGGACTGAATGAGATGGAACACCACGGCTTAAGTTCATCTTTGATTAGAGGTATTGTAACCTCATTTAATAAAATTAATGAAATCTCAAGAATGTAAAATATGAATTTGTTTGACGTTTATCCATTGTATGATGTAACGCCAGTAAAGGCGGAGGATGTTTTTATTACAGATTCTAATGGACATAAATATTTAGATTTTTATGGTGGACATGGCGTTATTTCTATTGGGCATTCAAATCCTCATTATGTGTCAAAACTGAAGGAGCAGCTAGACGCCATTGGGTTTTATTCTAATGCAGTAAAAAATCCATTACAAACTGAGTTAGCCAAAAAGCTAGGTGTATTGTCAGGATATCAAGAGTATAATTTATTTTTGTGTAATTCAGGAGCTGAAGCAAATGAAAATGCTTTAAAACTAGCCTCGTTTTATACGGGTAAAAAAAAGGTCATTTGTTTTGAGAATTCTTTTCATGGAAGAACGTCATTAGCAGTTTCAGTAACTGATAATCAAAAGATCAACGCTCCCATAAATTCAACAAACCCTAAAATATTTTTACCGTTAAATGATATTAGTTTAGTAGAAAAGGAATTGGCTAAAGGTGATGTTTGTGCTGTAATAATTGAAGGTATTCAGGGAGTTGGCGGATTGGATCAAGGGACTGCTTTATTTTTTCAACGATTAGAGGAATTATGCCATAAACATAAGGTCATCTTTATAGTAGATGAGGTGCAATCTGGTTATGGAAGGACCGGTAAATTCTTTGCACATCAGTTTCACGATGTTAAACCGGATATCATTTCAATTGCAAAGGGTATGGGTAACGGTTTTCCAATTGGAGGCATACTTATTTCTCCAAAATTTCA
>CAZJCZ010000086.1:0-8894 GCA_964544575.1 uncultured Flavobacteriaceae bacterium
TAAAAATTAGCCTTACGTTTCTCTAAAAATGCTGTGGTACCTTCTTCAAAATCGTCGGTTCCAAAACAATTACCAAACTCTTGTATTTCTACTTGATATCCATTAACTCCTTCTATAAAGTTTGCATTTACAGCCTTTATTGCCGAGGCAATTGCCGTAGAAGAATTATTCATGATCTTTGAAGCAATTTTTTTAGCTAATGGCAGAAGTTCTTCCTGAGTAACTACATGATTTACTAAGCCTGATTTGAGTGCATCTTCAGCAGTTATCATGCTTGCTGTCATGATCATCTCCATAGCCTTTCCTTTACCGACTAATTGAGGCAAACGTTGGGTACCACCATATCCTGGAATTAGACCTAAAGAAACTTCAGGTAATCCCATCTTAGCATTATCGCTTGCAACTCTAAAATGACATGCCATAGCTAATTCTAATCCGCCACCTAAGGCAAAACCATTAACTGCAGCAATGACAGGTGTGGACAAATTTTCAATAAAATCAAACAATATATTTTGTCCACTCTTTGATAAGTTAGCTCCTTCAGCAACGTCAAAATCCGCAAACTCTGAAATATCTGCTCCGGCTACAAAGGCTTTTTCACCACTTCCTGTAAGGATAATTACTCTGGTATCTGAATCTGAATGAGCCTCTTTAAATGCATCATGTAATTCTTCAATTGTTTCTTTATTTAAAGCATTCAACTTTTTTGGGCGATTGATAGTAATAGTCGCAACTCCTTCTTTTCTTGAAATTAAAATATTATTATAATGCATAGTAATTTATTTTTTGGGAATAATAACAGTAAAAACTGTCCCCCTATTTAATTCTGTTGTAAAAGAAATATCTCCGTCATATGCTTCTACTATATTTTTTACCATCGGTAAACCAAGGCCCATACCACTTGATTTAGTTGTAAACCTAGGCTCGAAGATCTTCATCCTGTCAATTTCTTCAATTCCTTTCCCATTATCTGCAACATTAATTATTACATTTCCATTATCCTCTTTTACCTTAACTTCAATCTTAGGGTTATCAATGTTTTCAACCGATTGAATAGCATTTTTAACTAAATTAGTCAAAATTCTAATCAAATGAGTTTTATCTAGTTGAGCGATCAAGACATCTTTTTCGTGAAAATATTGTATATAGTCTTCATGAAATATATCCAACGCTAATTTAACGACCTCAATTACATTTAACTCCTCTCTTTTCTGTTTCGGCATTTCAGCAAAACTAGAAAAAGCTGAAGCTATAGAACTCAGTGTGTCTATTTGTTGAATAAGAGATTTACTAAACTCACGTATTTTTGATTTGATATTTGGGTCATTAGCATCAAAACGTTGCTCAAAACTCTGTACCGTTAACCGCATGGGTGTCAATGGGTTTTTTATTTCATGCGCCACTTGTTTAGCCATTTCACGCCAAGCTTGTTCGCGCTCACTTCTAGCTAACTTTACTGCGCTTTCCCCCAACTCATCAACCATACCATTATATGCATTCACTAAATTAAAAATTTCTTCACTGGCATCTTTTAAAATAATTTTTTCATTACGCTTGCCGAGCGCTGTTTGATTCATCTTTTCACTTACCCTTTTTATTGATTTCGTAATGTATTTTGATATAAAATAAGCTATTGCAATTGCAATAAAGAGTATTAATAAATAAACCATCGCCAATCGTGAAAGAAATTCTTTCAGCTCTTCTTTCTGGAAAGAATTGTCCTGTAAATAGGGTAAATGAAGAATGCCAATTGGTTTAAACTTATTATCATTAATGTATGTATACGATGATTGAAATTTTATTCCATTCATTGTTTCTTCTTTAACAACTCTATGATCTTCATTATCCGCAATTTCACTTAATACGTCATCGGGTATATCATAATTAGTGGAGTCTTTTGTAAAGCTTGAAGAGGAACTTGCTTGCAGTTTTCCATTAAGATCGTAAATATTAATATCTAATTGATTTATTTCTGAAACATCATAAACCTTATCTTTAAATATCAATCTTAAATAGCGTTCTTCAACTGGATACGTAGTTCTTCGCTGCAATTCAATATCGAAGCTAGTTTTTATTGTACTTTCCTTTCGTTCTAAACGGCCTCGATGGTAGTCATCTGCTTGTTCATTATATTGATAAACAGTAATAAGAGCAATGAGAACAGAAGCAATTACCACCAATAAAATCATGGCAAAAAATATTCGAGATCTAAGTGAAAAATTTTTAAGCTTCATATTCGGTAAAGATAGCAAATATCATTCCTAAAATAGGACCCTCAACTTTGTAAAATTATCTACAAAATTGTCTTCACAAAATTGGGTATTTCATCGATTCCTTTTTCAGTTATATATTTAATAAAGGCTGAACCAATAATGGCTCCCTTAGCATAATTTGTCGCCTTTGTAAATGTTTCATTATTCGAAATTCCAAATCCGATGATTTGTGGATTGTTGAGATTCATTTCTGCAACTCGTTTGAAGTAGTTGGTTTGTTCAGCCCCAAAACCAGATTGACTTCCTGTCACACTTGCACTACTTACCATATAAATGAATCCGCTTGAAATAGAATCAATAAAATTAATGCGCTCTTCACTCGTTTGTGGTGTTATTAAAAATACATTGATCAATCCATACTTTTCAAAAATAAGCTTATACTGATCATTATAAACATCAACAGGCAAGTCTGGAATAATGAGTCCGTCAATTCCGATCTCAGCACACTTTTCACAAAATGCTTCTACTCCATATTGTAATATCGGATTAAAATAACCCATCATGATCAATGGAATTTGAACCGTTTGTCGAATATCCTTTAATTGTTCGAACAGCATAGCAGATGTCATTCCGTTTTTTAAAGCTTGTGTAGAACTTGCCTGAATTGTTGGTCCATCAGCCAAGGGATCACTAAAGGGTAAACCAATTTCTATCATATCAACACCACTGTTTTCTAATTGTTGAATAATAGATACCGTATCATTTAACTCGGGATAACCGGCGGTAAAGTAAATAGAAAGTATCTTTTTGTCTTCCTTTAATTTTTTATTGATTCTATTCATTTGTTGCTTTTGACAGTCTGAAACAAGTTCAGCATGACGTTTATTATAATTTAAAATAGTTGATATATGTATCCAAATCTTTGTCACCTCTACCCGATAAGCTCAACACAATAATGTCGTTAGGATCAAATTTTTTCTGTTCAAAGATGGCCAAGGCATGAGAACTTTCAATGGCAGGTATAATACCTTCTAGCTGACAAAGTTCTAAGCCGGCCTTCATTGCTTTATCATCTGTTATTGATATAAATTCAGCTCGACCCGTTTTGTACAAATGTGCATGCATGGGACCCACGCCGGGATAATCTAAGCCGGCAGAAATAGAATATGGTTCAGTAATTTGCCCATCATTAGTTTGCATTAATAAGGTTTTACTACCGTGAATAATACCTTCTTTTCCTAACACAGAAGTAGCTGCACTTTCACCAGAATGCACCCCTAAGCCCGCAGCCTCAACAGCTATCAATTTCACCTCTTCATCATCCAAAAAGTGATAATAAGCCCCCGCGGCATTACTACCACCGCCTACACAAGCCACAATATAATCAGGTTTGTTTCTACCTTGCTGTTCATTTAGTTGCCATTGTATTTCTTCAGAGACTACCGCTTGAAACCGAGCTACCATATCAGGATACGGATGCGGCCCCACAACTGAGCCTATTATGTAGTGTGTATTTACCGGATTGTTGATCCAATCGCGAATGGCTTCATTTGTAGCATCTTTAAGAGTTTTGCTACCAGATAATGCTGGTACCACTTTTGCCCCTAGCATTTTCATACGAGCAACATTGGGTGCTTGCCTTGTTATATCAATTTCACCCATATAGACTATACATTCCAAGCCCATTAAAGCACAAACTGTGGCAGTTGCAACTCCATGTTGCCCCGCTCCGGTTTCGGCAATAATTCTTGATTTACCTAAACGTTTTGCCATTAATATTTGCCCAATTGTATTATTGATCTTATGAGCACCTGTATGGTTTAGATCTTCACGTTTCAAATAAATTTTAGTGTTGTATTTTTCGCTTAATCTTTTTGCAAAATAGAGTGGTGAAGGCCTGCCAACATAATCCTTTAGGAGCTGATTAAACTCCTTTTGAAACGAAGGTTCAGCCATAATTTTTAAATAATTTTGACGTAATTCTTCTACATTAGGATAAAGCATTTCCGGAATATAAGCACCTCCAAATTCACCATAATATCCATTACTGTTAACGTTGTAACTCATAATTTTTAACTGAACAGTCTGTTTTTAAACTCTTTTATTAATTCTATATCTTTTAATCCCGCCTCAATCTCAAAGCTACTGTTTACGTCTATGGCGTGACAGTATTTGGATTCGTCATTTTGAAGGAAAGACTTTACCTTGTCTAATTCATTTAAACCAATACCGCCACTTAGAAAATAGGGTTTGGTTGAAGAATAATTTTCCAGCACCTTCCAATTAAATGTATAACCATTTCCTCCAGGAAGTTTCCCCTTCGTATCAAATAAATAGTAATGACATACAGCTTCATACGGTTTTAATAATTCAAAATTGAATTCATCTTTAATTGAAAATACTTTAATGATCTCTGTTGGATGAGCCACTGAAGTAAGTTCAGCACCCAACACTTTACAAAATGTTGGAGATTCATTGCCATGTAACTGAACCAATTGCAAATTATAGACATTCACTTTTTCGATAATTTCATCAATTTCAGCATCCACAAACACTCCTACTTTTTTTATATTTTCAGATAATTCAGGAATGACACCATCAAAAAATCTTGCAGATTTATCATAAAATATAAATCCAAGATAATCAGGTTGCAATGCTGCAACTTGAGTCATATTATCTTGATATTTCATACCGCAAACTTTTAGCTTCATATCACTATTCTTTCAGCAAATTGATAAATTGTTTCGCACTTTCTCCTGCATTATTACTTTTCATAAAATTCTCTCCAATTAAAAATCCTTGATAACCGTATTCTTTTAAATCTTTTATCGTTTCAACACTGCTAATACCACTTTCAGAAACTTTTACAAATTCACTAGGTATCATTTCACCCAATTCTTTACTGATTTTTGTGCTTACTTCAAACGTTTTAAGGTTTCTGTTGTTTACACCTATCATATCAAGACTTGCCATGATAGATCTATTTAATTCTTCTTCGTTATGCACTTCAAGTAATACTTCCAATCCAATACTTTTTGCCAACTCAGAAAACAATTTTATCTCTTCTTTCTTTAAAATCGAGGCAATCAATAATATGATATCGGCACCAAATGTCTTCGCTTCAATGATTTGATATTCGTCAATAACGAATTCTTTGCGCAATAATGGCAATTTACAACTGGCTCGTGAAATTACCAGATCATCTAGTGAACCGCCAAAATATTTACTATCAGTCAATACGGACATCCCGCATACCCCAGCAGTTTCATATCCTTTCGCCACATCAGCCACATTTAAACTATGATTAATAACTGATTTTGAAGGAGACCTGCGTTTGTGCTCAGCAATAATACCCGAGTCACTACTTTTTAGTTTGTTGACCAAAGAAATAGTATCCGTGTTATACAAAAAAGCTTGTTCTAATTGTGGAACCGGAATAACACTTTTACGAAGTTTAACTTCTCTACGCTTGTCTGCAACTATTTTTGATAAAATATCCATTAATTTTTACTTAATTCTATAAGTGAATGTAAACTATCTTTCGCTTTTCCACTTAAGAGGGATTCTCTAGCAATTTTAAAACCCTCTTTTGGTTCTATTTTCTTAACTGTTGCAATGGCCATTCCTGCATTGGCACAAACCACATTATGCTGTGCTTCAGTTCCATCTCCACTAATAACTTTCATAAATATGTCAGCAGAATCTTTAATAGTATTGCCCCCAAAAATATCTTCTTGTGTAATTAATTCGACTCCAAAATCATTGGGTGACAAAATTGATTCAGTTTTATTTGAAATCACTTTAGTACTACCCGTTAAAGAAATTTCATCATATCCATCCAAAGCATGTAAAATAGTGTAATTTTTATCGGTATTTTGATATAGATAACCGTACATCCTTGCTAGTTCCAGGTTAAAAACACCTACCAATTGATTTTTAGGAAAAGCAGGGTTTACCATCGGCCCTAACATATTAAAAAATGTTTTAACCCCTAATTCTTTTCTAATTGGGGCTACATTTTTCATTGCCGGATGAAATAAAGGTGCATGTAAAACACAAATTCCTGCTTTGTCCAGACAATTTTTTAAAAACCCTTGATCATTACTGAATTTAACCCCTAAATATTCCATTACATTACTGGAACCTGAAATTGAAGATACTCCATAATTACCATGTTTAGTAACATGTATTCCAGCTCCTGCCGTCACAAATGATGATAATGTAGATATATTGAAGGTGTTTTTGCTATCTCCACCGGTACCACATAGATCTATGGTGTTATAGCCCGAAAAATCAACAGCGAGACATAGTTCTAATAAAGCATCGCGAAAGCCTTCTAATTCTTCAACCGTTATGCTGCGCATCATATACACCGTTAAAAACGATGCTATTTGACTGTGATTATACATCCCTTTTGAAATATTAACCAGTACTTGTTTAGCCTCTTCCTTTGAGATGGTTTCGTGATTAATGAGTGTATTTAATAGTTGTTTCATACTTTCCTTTCTTGTCATTCCTGCGAAAGCAGGGATCTTAATAATTTCGGTTCAATTTTCATGAGATTCCTGCTTTCGCAGGAATGACAATACTCTAACTGTTAACCCAATTTTCTAAGATTTGTTTACCCCCAGGTGTTAAAACGGACTCCGGATGAAACTGCACTCCTTTCACATCATAAATCTTATGACGAAGTGACATCACTTGGCCATTGATATCATATGATGTCGCCTCAAGTACATCTGGCAAATCGGCATTAACCACCCATGAATGGTATCGTCCTACCTCTATAGTTTTATCTAAGCCCTTGAACATAGATTCATCATCAACCGTAATATCAATATTTGTAGCTACACCATGATATACATTGTCTAAATTAGTGATCTTCCCGCCAAAAACCTCGCCAATGGCTTGCTGACCTAAACAAACACCCAGTATACTTTTTGTAGGCGAATACTTTTTAATGATCTCTTTCAGCAGACCCGCTTCATCAGGAATCCCGGGACCCGGAGACAAGACAATTTTATCAAAGGGTTCGACATCTTTTATCGAAAGTTGATCATTTCTTTTTACGGTTACTTCACACCCTAAATCTTCTAAAAAGTGAACTAAATTGTAGGTAAAACTGTCGTAATTATCAATAACTAATACTTTTTTCATATTCTTTCTGCAATTTCGAGGGCATTTGTTAAAGCCCCTAATTTATTATATACTTCTTGCAATTCTTTCTCAGGATCAGATTTGGAAACTAAACCGGCTCCTGCCTGCCAATGTAATTCATGGTCTTTACTTAAAAAAGTTCTGATCATAATGGCATGATTAAAATTTCCATCAAAATCCATAAAGCCAATAGCTCCACCATAAAAACCCCTGCTGGTCTTCTCGTATTTCTCAATCAGTTGCATGGCCATATGTTTCGGTGCTCCACTCAAAGTTCCTGCCGGAAAAGTATCGGCAACTATTTGCATGGTTGGTGTTTCTTTGTGTTTTTGCCCTGTTACTTTACTTACCAAATGAATGACATGTGAAAAAAACTGAACCTCTCTATACGTATCCACTTTCACCTGGTTACCATGCCTGCTGAGGTCATTACGGGCAAGGTCTACTAACATGACATGTTCTGCATTTTCTTTTTCGTCAATTGACAATTGTTTAGCCAATTCAGTATCTTTTTCATCATTACCTGTTCGTTTAAATGTCCCTGCTATTGGGTGAATTTCTGATTGCCCATTATTTACTATCAGTTGAGCTTCCGGTGAACTACCGAAGATCTTAAAATCGCCATAATCAAAGTAAAACAAATATGGCGACGGATTGATACTCCGCAATGCCCTATACACGTTAAATTCATCTCCTTTAAAATTTTGTTTGAATTTTTTGGATAAAACTAATTGAAACACATCACCTCGGGCACAATGCTTTTTAGCTAGTTCAACATGATTTTTGTATTCGTTATCTGTAAGATTCGAGGATAAATCTCCGTCAGTTTTAAAATTGTAAGCTGCAAAATTAGTTGCTTTTATCAAATGATGAATTTCATCGATATTACTTTCTGCTGTAAAGCAATGTGCAAAAATATAAGCCTCATTCTTAAAATGGTTGATGGCAATAATATTCTGATAAACCGCATAGTAAATATCAGGTATTTGTAGAGCGTCTTCTTTTTTGTCAATTTTTACATCCTCAAAATATCGAACTGCATCATATCCAATATAGCCGAAAATTCCGTTGTTTATAAATTTGAATTTATTATCCTTTTCTACAGAAAAACGTTGTGTGAATTTGTGAATTTCTTGCGGTATATTGGTGGTGTCGATAATACCCGTTTGCGTAACACTTCCATCAGGAAAAGACTGCGTTATTAATTCATTTTCAATTTTAATAGAGGCGATCGGGTTACAACAGATATATGAAAAACTATTGTCATTCGCATGATAATCACTACTTTCTAATAGAATACTATTAGGAAATCTATCTCTAATTTTTAGATAAACGCTAACAGGCGTAATGGTGTCTGCTAATATTTTTTTGTGATGTGATGTTAAATTATACTTCATTTCTGTTTATAATAAAAAAAAGGCTTGTCGTGATTGACAAGCCTTTATATTTTAGTTTTAAAAATACTATAGGTTTACTTCACGAAGTTTGAGTTTCGAAAGTTCCACCACCAAGTATTGTTTAAAA
>CAZJCZ010000087.1:0-8727 GCA_964544575.1 uncultured Flavobacteriaceae bacterium
TGTATGGCATCTTTTTTTGGTGAATTAGTTCTACTATTGTTAGTAATAATTTTAATGTTTAGCTTATCATTTTTGGTTGTAAAGTCTTTAATTAAATGAACTGAATCATCTTTAGAATCATCATCTACTAATAATATTTCAAACAACTCTTTAGGATAGTTAAGCAATGAAATACTATATAATAAATCGTTTAAATTTTCTACTTCATTTCGAAAAGGAATTATAACCGAAAATTTAGTTTTTGCTATAGACTTGGGAGGCTTAAAAATTTCAACCTTATCGAAGCCGATTATAAATGCTATCAATAAAGAACAATAGAGTGCTAATATGATACCTGAAATTATGATCATTTGCGATTTGGAAAATTAAAGTTCAACACAAAGTAACTTCCTATGAGTGCAGGTAACCCAAAATTCAACAACCACATTAAAAGTGTAATAGTTACTATTATCAACTCATTTATGCCTATAAAACTAAATACCCAAATCGCAACAGAACCTTTAATAAGCCAATCTAATAGAGCCAAACCAGGTATAATTGAAGCCAATAGATACATGGAGGATATGAGTGCCATTAGGGTAATATAATCTGTTTCAATACCGAAAAGACGAAGTAAAAAGTAAAATTGATGTGAAAATATAAGATACCTCACAATAGATAAAAATCCATTTTGAAGGTGAATTTTAAAAGATAATTTCTTGTCAAAATCTATGATCTTTTCAATATAAAAACCTCTTATTTTACGATATCCTTTGATGCTTGCTGTTAATACAAATACTAAAATTATGGCAAGAATATATGTAAGTTTTCTAAATCGATTAAACTCTATATCAACTTCAAAATGCGTGAAGAAATAAATCAATCCAAAAGTTCCAAAAAGTACAGTTGTTGTCATTTGCATCATATTACTTAGTAAATTAAGTAACATGACCTTTCTTCTATTTCCTTTTTGAAAATAGATGGCTTTTGCACCGTATTCTCCAATTCTGTTGGGTGTAAATAAGGAAGCTGTCAAGGAACCTAAGCTTTGTTTTGAAGCATCAAAAAAAGAGATCTTTTTTACAGTTGAAGCTAATGTTTTCCATTTTAAAATTTCGAATAACCAATTGGCAATTGTAAAGCTGAGTAAGATAAATATTGACGAATAATTATTAAAAATTGAAGTTTCGAGCTGCTGAATAAATTCCTGAAAATCAACATGCTCGTTATGCAAGGTTTTATCATAGATAAAGTAAAAAGCACCAAATACAATGGCTATTTTAACCAGAAAAAATAAGAATTGTTTAGTTTTGTATTGTAGCGAATTGTACATTGGCGCAAAGTAACAAAATTAACTTAAATGTCCTGCTGAACTTAGTAGAAGCATCTTATAAAATTTGAATTCAGAAAAAATCATATTAGGTATTGACCCGGGAACCACCATTATGGGTTTTGGATTGATCAAAGTTGTTAAAAAGGAAATGCAGTTTGTACAATTAAATGAGTTGAATTTAAAAAAATATGATGATCATTATGTAAAGCTGAAACTAATTTTTGAGCGTACCATTGAGCTTATTGAAAATCACCATCCTGATGAAATTGCTATTGAAGCTCCATTTTTTGGTAAAAATGTACAAAGTATGCTCAAGTTGGGTCGCGCTCAAGGTGTTGCCATGGCGGCAGGGTTGTCACGTCAAATACCAATTACTGAGTATTCGCCCAAAAAAATAAAAATGGCAATTACAGGTAATGGTAACGCTAGTAAAGAACAAGTAGCAAAAATGTTACAGAGTTTATTATCATTAAAAGAATTGCCAAAAAATTTAGACGCTACAGACGGATTGGCAGCGGCCGTTTGTCATTTTTATAATGCAGGCAAAATAACTACAGGTAAAAATTATACCGGATGGAGTGCTTTTGTGAAGCAGAATGAAAAAAGGATTAAATAAGTTTAAAATTATTAACGTATCATTTCTAATCAATTTCACTAGCCATCGCAGGTATATACCTACATATCCCATTTTGTAAACAAGCTTGTTATTATTGTGATTTTCATTTTTCAACTTCGCTTAAGCGGAAAGATGAAATGATTCAAGCATTGGTAAAAGAAATACAGATCAGAAATAAAGAGCTGGAAAACGAAACTATTGAAACCATTTATTTTGGTGGTGGAACACCCAGTTTATTAACGATTGATGAAATCCAATTGTTGCTGGATGCGATTTATCTTAATTATAAGGTTGTTGAAAAACCTGAAATTACGCTGGAAGCTAATCCGGATGATCTAAACGAAGATCAAATTGAAAAATTAGCAAATTCGAAGATCAATAGATTGAGCATAGGTATACAATCCTTTTTTGATGACGATTTAAAAGCCATGAACAGGGCACACTCTGCAGAAGAAGCAAAAAGATCATTATCTGTAGCGACTCGCTTATTTGATAATATTACCATCGATTTGATTTATGGCATTCCTACTATGAGTAATGCCAGATGGACAGAAAATCTGAAAATAGCTTTTGATTCTGGAGTAAAACATATTTCAAGTTATGCGCTAACGGTCGAACCGAAAACAGCCTTAGATACTTTTATAAAAAAAGGAAAATATCCACCTATTGATGAAGATAAAGCGTTGAAACATTTCAATATCTTGGTTGAAGAAACAGAAAAAAAAGGCTTTATACATTATGAAATCTCAAATTTTGGTAAACATGATTATTTTTCCAAACATAACACGTCATATTGGTTGGGGAAATCGTATCTGGGGATAGGTCCGTCAGCACATTCGTATAATGGAACTCACAGATGCTGGAATGTGTCTAACAATGCGACATATTTAAAGGCCCTGAAATCTGATATAATACCTCAAGAAATTGAAGAATTAACTGTAAAAGATAGATTTAATGAAAATATAATGACAGGATTACGCACCATTTGGGGTATTTCAATGAATGAAATTGCACTTAATTTTGGAGCGGACTATTACGAACATCTTCTTAAGAATTCCGAGGAATTTATCAATCAACAATTACTTGAAATTGTAAATTCCAATGATTCTAATAATAATAGTCTGGAGATCTTGAAAATCACTAAAAAGGGTAAATTTTTAGTAGATGGAATTGCCTCGGAATTATTCATGATTTAGTATATTTGAAATATGCTAGCAACGATACAACACAACTCTCAAAAATATCAATTAGATCTAACAAAACCTATTGATATTTCTATACCATTAAGCGGTTCAAAATTAAATGTAAATGCATGGTATATAGGTAACCCAAAGATCAAACCGGTAAAGCAAGGAAAATGGATTGGTAAGGTAAACCAGGGAAGCTCTGTAAATTTTAATAATATCCGATTTAACCCCCATTCACATGGTACACATACCGAATGTGTTGGCCATATTACAAAAGAGTTTCATTCAATAAATAATCATTTAAAGCAGTTTTTCTATTTAGCGGAAGTAATTACTGTGGTTCCTGAAAAATTTGAAGATGACGCAGTAATTTCTAAAAAGCAACTTCAATTTGCACTTGGAAACAAAAAAAGAGGAGCAATAGTTATAAGAACATTACCGAATACTAATGAGAAGTTTACAAAAAAGTACTCACATACAAACCCACCATATTTATTAGAAGAAGCGGCAAATTATTTGAAAGAAAAAGAAGTCCAACATTTATTGATTGATTTACCAAGTATAGATAAAGAAAAGGATGGGGGAAAATTGGTAGCTCACAATTCTTTTTGGAATACAGGTGCTAAGATTAGATTTGATGCTACTATAACAGAATTAATTTTTATACCAAATACTGTTGAAGACGGCACCTATTTTTTGAATATTCAAATAGCATCTTTTGAAAATGATGCCTCGCCTAGCAGGCCTGTTTTATATGAAATTTTGAATGGATGAATATTGAAGAATTCAGAGAATATTGTTTAACTAAGAAAGGGGTAACGGAAGAATTCCCTTTTGATGAACAAACATTGGTATTTAAGGTTTTGGGTAAAATGTTTGCCTTATCGGGATTAGAACAGCAACCCCCAACTGCGAATTTAAAATGTGACCCAGAGCGAGCTATTGAACTTAGGGAGGAATATGATGGCATTATAATTCGCGGTTTTCATATGAATAAAAAACACTGGAATACTATAGAAATGGGTAGGTTACCCCATAAATTAATTATGGAGTTAATAGATCATTCGTATGATTTGGTTGTTGAAAAAATGCCTAAGAAATTAAGAGAAACACTTTTAAATTTGTAAATCAATTTAAATTTGTGCGCACTCCATTTAAGCTGTATTTTCACAGCATTAAAATATACATGATACGATGAGTATACTAAAAGAATTAAAGGAGCGAAGTGGTTTGAAATGTGAGTTATGCAGTGCTTCTGAAAATTTGAATTTATATGAAGTTCCTCCTGTTTCAACTGGCGGTATTGATGGAAGTTTGTTGGCTTGCAAAACATGTGTTGAGCAGATTGAAAACCCAGACCTTACAGATCCGAATCATTGGCGTTGTTTAAATGATAGTATGTGGAGTGAGCATACGGCTGTTCAAGTTGTTGCATGGAGAATGTTATCTCGCTTAAAAGCGGAAGGATGGCCTCAAGATTTGCTAGACATGCTCTATTTAGATGATGAGACCTTAGCCTGGGCTAAAGCAACTGGAGAGGGTGTAGATGATAGTGATAAAATTATTCATAGAGATAGTAACGGAGTCATTTTAGAAGCAGGTGATTCTGTGGTGCTTATAAAGGATTTACCGGTAAAAGGCTCAAGTATAGTGGCAAAGCGTGGTACTGCCGTGCGCAGAATTTCATTGGATAATGATAATGCTGAGTATATTGAAGGCAAAGTAGATGGCCAGCAAATCGTTATTATCACAAAGTTTGTTAAGAAAATATAGTCGATACTAATGTTTACAAAAAAAGGCTTACAAAATAATGTAAGCCTTTTTTGTTTCTACCGTAATAATTTAAATTGTAACGGAGGTTTATTTTTTAACGATTTAAATGTTCGATTAAAGTTCGAAATATTGTTAAACCCTGAAAGTCTGGCAATTTCTGTGACTGATAGATCCTGATTTCCGTTCAATAATTTGCAAGCATATTCAATGCGTAATTCATTTAAAAAAGTAAAATACGTTTTGTTGGTTCGCTTTTTGAAATATTTACAAAAGGCATTTTTAGTCATGGCTGCAACAGAGGCTACGGTATTTAGTGAAATATCATGTTGGTAATTATTCATAGTAAATTCCATAACATCTCGCATTCTTTTTCCTTCAATATCACTGTATTTTTTTTCGTAAATAAATGATGATAGGCTTTTATAACTTGAAGAAGAAGCGATTTTAAGAAGCTCTAATAATAGTAAAAAGCGTTTAAATTTGGAAGATGTTTTTAATTCTAAGAACAAATTAGATAATCTTTTCTTTGAAGATATTATTTTGAATCCATGAATAGATCGTTTAAAAAAAGATTGAAGCTCTTGTAATTCTTCAAGTTCAAAAAAGTACTCTCCAAATGACTTTTTAGTAAAGAATAAACTTAACATATAAGATTTTTCAGCAGGATTTATTTGGCTTTTAAAAACGTGTGGTAAATTACTTCCAATCACCAAAACGTCATTTGATTTATAATCTGTTATAGAATCTCCTATGACTAAGGTGCCTTCACCATTTACAATTAGACAAATTTGAATTTCTTCGTGTTGGTGTAATTTATCATAAAAATACAGCTCATGGTCTTCTTGGTAAATAAATGCTTTATTTTCTGGTTTTGGTATTTTAAATGGTAGCACTTTCATTTTATAAAAATAGGCAAATAATATTCGAAATATATGAAATAAGAGTTTAATTAGGATAATATAATATTATTATTGGATAATTACAACCTGTTAAAAATGGAGGGTCCTTAGTAATTTTACAAAAATTAAAATCTAGGAAATGAGTATACAATGGAAAGGTGTGATGCCTGCAGTAACTACAAAATTTACAGATAACGATGAGTTAGATTTACAAATGTTTGAAGTAAATATAAAAGCCCAATTAGATGCTGGTGTTCATGGTATTGTACTTGGCGGAACATTGGGTGAAGCGAGTACTTTATTAGATGAAGAAAAGAGAATCTTAACAACAACAACTGTTGAAATTGTAAAAGGAAAAGTTCCTGTATTGATAAATATAGCGGAACAAAGTACAAAAGGGGCCATTTTAGCAGCTCAAAAAGCTGAAGAAGATGGGGCGAAAGGAATAATGATGTTACCTCCCATGCGTTATAAAGCGGGAGACAGAGAAACTGTTGAATATTTCAAGGCTGTTGCAAATAATACTTCTCTCCCTATAATGATCTACAATAATCCGGTAGATTATAAAATAGAAGTTACGTTGGATATGTTTGAAGAGTTGTTAAAATGTAAAAATATTGAAGCAGTTAAAGAATCAACAAGAGATATTTCCAATGTCACCAGAATTATAAATCGATTTGGTGATCGGTTAAAGATCATGACAGGAGTGGATACAGTTGCCTTAGAAAGTTTGTTGATGGGAGCCGATGGTTGGATTGCAGGTTTAGTCTGTGCTTTTCCGGCAGAAACAGTCGCTATTTATGAATTGCAAAAAGCAGGTCGAATTAAAGAAGCCCTGGCAATTTACCGATGGTTTTTACCTTTGTTAGAGTTAGATATAAATCCTAAATTAGTACAGAATATTAAATTGGCGGAAGTGTATACTGGAATTGGAACAGAAAATGTTCGTGCTCCACGCTTACCCTTATTTGGAGAAGAACGTAAACAAGTTATAAGAATCATAGAAGATAGTTTAAAGAACAGACCAATCTTACCAAAATACAAGAACCTTTAATTATGATCACAGGAAAAAACTATTTAGGCAATCAATTGTCAAATAAAGGAACAAAAACATACAAGACCTTTAATCCTTTATTAAATATTGAGAACGAGGTTATTTATTATGAAGCTACCTCAGAAGAAATTGACCAGGCAGTCTCTCTGGCTTCTCAGGCATTTAGTGAATTTAGAATAACTTCAGGTGTTAAAAAAGCGGCATTTTTAAATGCTATAGCCGATGAAATACTTTTATTAGATGAAGAATTAGTACAAACTTATTGTTCAGAAACAGGCTTACCTGAAGGCAGAGCAAAAGGCGAACGTGGAAGAACCATTGGTCAGTTGCGTGCATTTGCTGAATTAGTTCAAGAAGGCTCTTGGGTAGAGGCCACAATAGATACAGCTATTCCAGATAGAACACCAATACCAAAACCAGATTTAAGGAAAATGTTGGTGCCTTTAGGTCCAGTTGTTGTTTTTGGCGCTAGTAATTTTCCATTGGCATATTCAACAGCAGGAGGAGATACTGCTGCAGCTTTTGCGGCTGGTTGTCCTGTTATAGTTAAATCACACCCCATGCACGCCGGCACAGGTGAATTGGTAGCTTCAGCCATAAATAGAGCAGCTGAAGAAACTGGTATGCCAAACGGTGTATTTTCTAACTTGAATAGTAGTGGTATTGAGGTTGGAGTGCAGCTAGTTCAACATCCTCAAGTTAAAGCAGTGGGCTTTACAGGAAGTATTCGAGGAGGAAGAGCCTTATTTGATTTAGCCTCGCAACGAAAAGAGCCTATTCCTGTTTTTGCAGAAATGGGAAGTGTCAATCCGGTTATAATTCTTCCGGAAGCTTTGAAAAAAAGAGGTGCTGATTTAGCAAAAACCTATGCGGGGTCTATTACCTTAGGAACGGGGCAATTTTGTACCAACCCAGGGTTACTATTAGGAATCAAAGGCGAAGGCCTGACGAATTTCATTCAACATTTATCTGAAGAAATTGTGAAGATAGAACCTTCTTGTATGCTACATCCAAACATTATTGGAGCTTATGAAAATAATAGGCAAAAAGTTATTTCTCAAGAAGGGTTAACAGTTGTGGCAGATTATAAAACGGATGTGCAAACTAATTATGCAAGACAAACAGTCACAACTGTAGAAGGAAAAACATTTTTAGAAAACACCACCTTACATCAGGAAGTTTTCGGGCCATTTTCAATGGTTGTACAATGCGAAAACGCTGAGCAGTTAAAAGTTATAGTTTCTAAACTAGAAGGGCAATTAACAGGAACATTAATAGCTGATGATCATGAAGCTTCAAGGTTTGCTGAAGTTATAGATGCACTCCAAAATAGGGTTGGACGAATTATTTTTAATGGTGTGCCAACTGGCGTTGAGGTTTGTCCGTCAATGCAACATGGTGGGCCATATCCAGCGTCTACGGATAGCCGTTTTACGGCTGTTGGAATTCACTCTATAAAACGTTGGGTAAGACCTTTCAGTTATCAGGATTGGCCTAATAATTTGTTGCCAGATGAACTCAAAAATGAAAATCCACTTGGAATTTCACGACTGGTTAATAATATGGAAACTTCTAATAAATTATAATGAAGTATTTAAAAATAGTATTAATGCTATTATTGATGGCGCCATTCGGTTGTAAAAAGAGCGACACTACTAACACGTCAAAAGAGCTAAGTACAATAATTAATACTTACCAGGATCATGAAGGATATGATGAAAAAGTATATCCTCTAGGTCTTTTCACCCAGGAATATTTTCAATCAGAAGCAGAATTTGCGACGTCAATTTTAAATGAATTGTCAAAAGTAAATAGTGATGATTTAAATGAAACAGATAAAATTTCGTTAGAATTGTTGAAGTTTACATTACAAGATGAAGTTGACT
>CAZJCZ010000088.1:0-8629 GCA_964544575.1 uncultured Flavobacteriaceae bacterium
TTCATTTTAATCAATTTGTAGTAGAACGTTGTAACATCATCATTAAGATTTTTATGACGGTTAATAGTATACTGACACCTTTTTATGTGACTATAGTTACATTACTATGCAACAAAAATTGCATTTCAGATTGATTATTTTTAGTTTAAAAATTCTAGCATATGATTAACTTATTGATAAATAGATTGTTAGAAATATTAAGAATATGATTTTAATCAGTGTCTAAACTATTTTTTGCGCTTAAATTTATACAATAATAAAAGATATGTGGATCAAACCATTTAAAATAAGAAAATAGTTTAGTATCTATTTTGACTATTAAAAATTATTGAAAAATATGAAAGACAACACGAGAAAGGGCAAACAAATATCAAGAAGAGGTGTCTTACCTATAATAGGAAGTACATTGTTAATACCTTTTCTGGGTTTTGGTAATTCAACCACTCAAGAAACGGTTGGTCCTGAAGAGGAATACCAAACCTTGCTAAAGCCAGATGGTACTTCGGTAAAAGTAAAAGTAAGTACCATTAAAAAATCAAAGATCATTAAGGAAAAAATTTCAAACGAATCTTTATTGAATTGGCTTGGTAGAAAATTATAAATTCCTTTAATCACCTAATATATATGGAAGAAAATAACAAAAGCTCAAGACGTAAATTTCTTGACAAGGGGCTAAAAGTAGGTTTAATTTCTGCACTTGGTGGGATTGGCTTAGCAAAAATAACTTCAAAATTAAACGCAAAAACGGATAACAATACCGTTGAAACAATGGAATTGATGACAACAGATGGTACTTTGATTGAAGTAGATACATCTGAAGTTGTTGAGGTAAAACATTCGCAAGATCAAGATAAGAAATACAATTTACGCGAAGGGATGCCAAACCGGAAGTTTGTCATGGTAATAGACTTGGCAAAATGTAAAAATGCATTAAAATGCCAAGAGGTTTGTAATAAGCATCATTATATTACAGGAGACCATGCCTGGCTTAAAGTTTATAAAATGCAGGAAGAAGAAGATACCGCGCCTTATTGGATGCCTACAACATGTATGCATTGTGATCATCCTGCTTGTGTCACGGTTTGCCCCGTTGATGCTACCTTTAAAAGAAGAGATGGACTCGTATTAATTGATAACGAGCGCTGTATTGGTTGCCGCTTCTGTATGGCCGCCTGCCCATATTCAACTCGGGTTTTTAATTGGAGTGAACCTGACTATGGTGAAGAAACTGAAATTACAATGAATATGCATATGCAGCAGGTAGAACATAATTCTATAGAATATACAGGTATGCCCAGCATTGTAGGCACCGTTGATAAGTGTGATTTTTGTCCACATACCATCAAAGAAAATAAATTGCCTCATTGTGTAACGGCTTGCCCGAATGGAGTATTTTATTTTGGTGATAAATATGAAGACACAGTAACCAATGGTGAAGAATCTGTACGATTAAGTAAATTATTAAGAGATAAAGATGGGTATAGGTTAATGGAAGGCTTGGGTACAAAACCCAGTGTATATTATCTGCCTCCTGTGGATCGTTTAGTTGATTTTGAAGATGGAATAAAAGATTATAAAGAATTTGAATCTGTTGATAAACCTGAATAATTATGAAAATATCCGACAAATTAATTAAAGATTTAGCACCAAGAAAATTTGGTAAGGCGGGTGTTATTTGGACTTGGACACTAGTTGTAATTAGTGTTTTAGGAGTCTTAGCCTATATTGACCAGGTTATAAAAGGACAGGTAGTAACCAACATGAACGATTATGCATTATGGGGGATCTACATTTCAAACTTTGTATTTTTTGTGGCAACTAGTTTTGTGGGTACTGTAACGGTTGCGGTTTTAAGACTCACTAAGAATGCATGGAGAACACCTATTGTGAGAATTGCTGAAATAATATCTCTTGCTTGCATCATTATGGCCGGTATCACTATTATGATCGATATGGGTAGGCCGGATAGATTGTTATATCTATTCATCCATGGTAGAATGCAGTCCCCAATAATTTGGGATGTTATCATAATACCTACTTATATTGTGATCAGTCTGTTATTATTATATTTCCCATTACTGCCTGATCTGGCAATATTGAAGAAACATTTTAAAAAAACTAAACCGAAGTTAAGTAAATGGTATGGTAAACTTTCATTGAATTGGACAGGAAGTGTTGCTCAAAAGGCAATCCAATCCAAATCAATTCAAATTATTGCCATTTTAACTATTCCTGCTGGTTTTATGCTACAAACTATCGATGCCTGGTTATTTTCAACATTATTTAGAGTGGGCTGGGATAGCACGAATATGGGAGCCTATTTTATTTCCGGCGCTTCTGTTGCCGGGGTGGGAGCATTGGTAGCCGTTGTTTATGTGATTCAAAGAGCTTATAAATTGGAGGACTACATAACAGACTATCATTATGATAAACTAGGTAAATTATTGGCATTGACCTGTTTAATATATCTGTACTTTAATATTAATGAATATTTATTACCTCAATTAACTTCAAAAAAAGAATCAATTACACATACAAATGTTTTGTTTGTTGGTGAATATGCGCCCTTATTTTGGTTAGTTACAATTGGAGGTTTAATAGTTCCAATTATACTTTTATTATCTAAAAAAGGAAGAAAACCATTACCCATGTTTTTGATTGGTTTGATAGTTGTTGTTGGCTCATGGTGGAAGCGTTATCTTATTGTTACACCAACCTTATTGCATCCATTTTTACCCATACAAGGTGTGCCGGAATCATGGCGTCACTATTTTCCAAGTTTGCACGAGTGGTTAATAACAGTAGGAACTCTGGCAATGGCACTTTTAATAATTACAATATTAGTAAGGTACATACCTGTAATACCCATTCAACGTACAGCAGATGAGCAGGAATTATTAAAAAATGATAAAAATAAAGAGTTATGAAAATCCAACTAAAATTAAGTTCTCTTTTTATTGTCTTGTTAGGTGTGTTTTTGTTTTGCACAGCTTTTCAAAACATATATTCACAAGATGCGAAAAAAAATAGAATACGTTTAAAAGCTGATTATGTTAAAGTTGTCGACAATGAAGTTTACCTTGATATAAAAGCTAGTGCAAAAATTGATAAAAAGAATGTTGACGTCGCGAATATTGAGGTAATAATAACTAATGAATTTGATGATGAAGAAATAGAATTGGGTACAGTTACAACCAATATGAATGGTGTAAGTAGATTTGTAATAAAAGATTTTAATACGCTAAAACCAGATTCAACAAATACATTTACTATTGCCCTTTCGTTTAAAGGAAACGATAAGTTCAAAAGAGCTTCTAAAAGTATTAGTTTTAAAGATGCTGTTATTGAGGCAAAGCTATTTACAAAAGACAGTATTAATTATATCACAGCTACTTTGAAGGACAGCAATACAGACAGTGTAATTGTTGGCGAAACATTGAATGTACAATTACAAAGATTATTCATGCCATTTAAAATTGGCGAAGATTTTTATAGCACAGACGAAAATGGCACCATAGTTGTACCTATTGAAGAAGGAATGCCAGGTGTTGATGGAATTTTAACTTTTGAGGTAGTTCTAAACGATAGTGACGACTACGGAACTGTGAAAGCTTTGGTTAAGGCTCCTATTGGAATACCCATTGTTGATGAATCTACTTTTGATGAAAGAACAATGTGGTCTCCAAGAAATAAAACACCTTTATTCTTGCTTATATTACCAAATATATTAACCTTTGGAATGTGGATTATAATTATTTATTTGATTATTAATTTATTTAAAATCTTTAAAACCAAAACGAAAACCAATATTTAAAACAAAAACAAAAACAAAAACATGAAAACATTTAAAATTTTAACCTTATTAGGGGTTGTAACTTTTGCCCTTTATTCATTTACATCCTTAGTACAAGAAGAATGGAAGGTACCTGCAAAGTATCAAACAATGAAAAACCCTACAGATCCTAAAGCTGATATAGCCATCGGGAAATCATTATATTCAAAACATTGTAAATCTTGCCATGGTAAAGAAGGTTATGGTGACGGAACAAAAGCTGATGAACAAGATGGGGATTTGGGAGATTTTTCTTCTGAAGAATTCCAGGCACAATCTGACGGGGCATTGTTTTACAAAACAACTTTTGGTAGAAATGATATGCCAGAATACACAAAAAAAATGCCTGAAGATGAAGATAGGTGGCTCATTGTAAATTATATGAGAACTTTGGCAGAGTAATTTAGATTTAAGATAATTAGAAAAACCGAACAAATAGTTCGGTTTTTTTTATTCAATAAAGCCAAATTATATATTAAAAATCTACAATTGGTAGATTTTTAATATATAAATTATTCATGTGATGATACCTTTTTCAGGGAGGCATCAACCATAATAAAAAGTTTAATAGTATTAACCAAACTGCAGTCATGAGATTGCCTTCCATACCATAGTATACGGCATTGGTACCGTTGACTACGAGAGGTTAGCCTAGATATCCAAATATAAACCCTACATAACCATGGAGTAAAAATGCTACAAGGATACCAATGACTGTGATAAAGTAACCTAATTTATCATCTAATTTTATGTAACATTAGTCACTAAACATGTGTAACAAAGGTTACTAAACATGACATTTGTCATAAGTAATACTATTTGTAATATCTAATTTTACTCTAATATTAACATATAACTTTATATGAATCTTTAATATTATGGCTAATAAAAAAACTAAAAAAGACGGTGCAAATAGACGTAATTTCTTAAAATTAGGGTTAATGTCAAGTGTGTCTGCCGTTGCCGGTATGTCATTAGTAAATAATTTCTCGCAAGAGGAAGAACCGAAACCTTCAGGCGAAAAAATCAGATTATTAACACCTGACGGTAAAATAGTTGAAGTTAATGCTGACAATATCAACAAATACCCTGAAGCTCATGTAACTCCAGCTGAATCAAGAAAGGGAATACCAAACAGAAAATTTGTAATGGTCATTGATCTGGCGAAATGTAAAAATGCCAGGAAATGTGTTGAAAGTTGTCAAAAAGAACATAATTTGGATTATCATGAAGAATTCATGAAAGTTCAATTGATCCAAGATAACGAACAAGCGTCACCATATTGGTTCCCCAAACCTTGTTTTCACTGTGATGAACCTCCTTGTGTTACCGTTTGTCCAACAGGTGCTACATTTAAACGTGATGATGGTATTGTATTAATCGATAATGAGCGCTGCATAGGTTGTAAGTTCTGTATCACAAGTTGTCCTTATTCTGCGCGACAATTTAATTGGGGACACAAAGATAAATTTGATAATACTGAACAACCATATTCTCCAGAAACACAAATTCCTGCAGCTGAAGGGACCGTGATGAAGTGCGATTTTTGTCCTGACATGTTACGACAAGGAAAATTACCACATTGTGCAAAGTCTTGCCCAATGGGCGTAATTTATTTTGGTGATAAAAATGAAGATATAGTGACCAATGGTGAAGAAACTGTAAGGTTTTCTCAGTTGATAAACGATCGTGGGGGATATCGCCACTTAGAACATTTAGGAACCAAACCAAATGTATATTACCTGCCACCTGTAAACCGGCAATTCCCATTAGAACGTGGTTTTAATGTTGATGAAGAGATTATAGAGCGCTATAAAGATGTTCCTTATGTTCAAGAATTAAAAAAACAAGGTAAAATTTAACTTAAATGATTCTTAATCATGGATGTAAAAAGTAGAAAAAGAGAATTAGTTAAAGAATTTTCGCCGATGTTAGAAAAAACCAGTGCGTTAACGAAAGTTTGGATTGGTGTTTTAATAGCAATAATTGCTATAGGATTATACGCTTTTATTCTTCAAATTCTTAATGGACATGAAATAACAGGGATGAGAGATAATGTAGTCTGGGGTATTTATATTATCAATTTTATATTTTTTGTGGGTATCAGTTACTCAGGAGCCTTTATAGCCGGTATATTACATTATTTTAAAACACCTTGGAAAAATTCAGTATTGAGGATCGTTGAAATAATTACAGTTTTATCCCTTGTAATAGGGCCGATTTTTATTTTGCTGTGTATTGGCAGACTAGATAGATTGCATTATTTATTTATTTACCCTAGAATTCAATCCCCAATTACATGGGATATTATCGCAATTATGACTGATCTTATCGGTTGTTTTCTTTATTTGTACTTAACCTTTATTCCTGACTTTGCAATTTTAAGAGATTATGATGACTTAAAAGTTTCAAATGGGAGAAAAAGATTATATAAATTTTTAGCTATTGGTTATCAAGACACACCAACACAACGCGAAAGATTAGAGAAAATAACCAAAATAATGTCTGCAATGATCATTGCGATGGCTATTATTGCTTACACTGTACTAGCGTGGATCTTTAGCTTAACCGTTCAACCTGGTTGGAACAGTTCTATCTTTGCCCCTTATTTTATTGTCGCAGGTTTATATTCTGGTGTAGGAGTAATTATAATAGCAATGTTTTTAATTAGAAAACTTTTTAAATTAGATAAGTATTTAAGAAAAGTGCATTTTGTGGGTGCTGGAGTAATCTTATTAGTACTTTCATTACTATATGGTTACTTCACCTTCAGTGAATATTTTGCAAGATGGTTCAGTCATAAAATTCATGATACGAATTTATTAAATACGCTTTTCGGTAGATATTTTTGGCAGTTTATTGCGGCAAATTATATTGGTATATTAATACCGATAGTTGTTTTATTCTTTAAAAGATTTAGAAATGTAAAATCAATCACTTTTGCTGCTGTTATTGCTGTTTTAGGGATGTGGTTAAACAGATATTTAATTGTGGTACCTACTTTAGAAACGCCTTACCTTCCAATTCAAGACACCAGGTCTGAATTCCTTTTTTATTCTGCTACCTGGATAGAGTGGGCTTTAAGTTTTGCCGGCATTGCGGCATTTTGCCTGTTCTTTACCCTCATCATCAAATTTGTACCAATAATTCCAATGTCAGGTATTATTGAAAACGAGAGACATCCGCATAAGAAGGGAAAAAAGAGTAAATATTATTTAATTGAGTAATTATGATAAAATTAGAAATTATGAAAACTACTTTTTATAGATATTCAATAATTGTTTTCCTAATAGGATTATTTATTAGTACAAATAGTATTGCTCAGGAAAACGATGCCAGTAATTATAGAATGTTGTTTAATTTTAATACAACAAAACAACATGATAATACACGTCTCCTTGAAGCAAGCTTTATTGGCCGTAACAAGAAAAATAGAAAAGATAAACTTCCTATTTATGATGCAGAAATAAAATTCATTAATACCTTCAATGATGAAGTAATTTTATTAGGTACTTCAAAAACCTCTAAGGAAGGAATAGCTCATATTACCCTTCCTGAGAACCAACAGTATTTAACAGATAATGAAGGATATATTATTTTAAAAGCTGTTTTTGAAGGGAGCGGCGGTTTGGAAGAAGAAGAAGATGAAATTACCGTTAAAAATTTACAATTAGAGTTAAATTTGTCAGAAGTAGATAGTGTAAAAATGGTAATGGTTGGTGCCTTTGTAATTGACAGCTTAGGTAACAAATTACCTGTTGAAGAAGCAGATATCATTATTTCTGTAGAGAGTATGCTTTCCAACATGATAATTGAAGAAGGAACAATTGAAGATGGTGAATTTGAATTTGAAATGCCTACAGACATTCCGGGTGACATAAATGATGATTTAACAATTTATGCTACTATTGAAGATAATGACGAATTTGGCAATGTTATTCAAAAGGGAACCATAAAATGGGGTGTATTTCATAAACATACATTAAAAGAAAAAAACACTTTATGGTCTGATTACGCTCCTGCATGGATGTATATTGTATTGTCAATTTTACTAGGAGGTGTTTGGATAAATTATATATACTCTATCATTAATCTAATTAGAATACGAAATGAAGGAAAAGAATTAGAATTGTTAACTGAGAATCAATAATAAATGAACTTAGACAGTATGTTTGGTACTGTTTTTGAATTAAATTAATTAGAAATCAAAAAACATCAAAAAAAATGAAAACATTTAAAATTTTAATGATCATCGGAATTGTGTCTTTCGCATTTTATTCATTTTCATCGCTAGATCAAGAAGAATGGAAAGTGCCTGCAAAATATGAAAAAATGAAAAATCCAACAGACCCGAAAGTTGACATGGCCATTGGAAAATCATTATATTCAAAACATTGTAAATCTTGCCATGGTAAAAAGGGATTAGGTGATGGTACCAAGGCTGATGAAGTGGATGGCGACTTAGGAGACTTTTCATCTTCTGAATTTCAAGAGCAATCTGATGGAGCTTTATTTTATAAAAGCTATATCGGCAGAGATGATATGCCAAATTATGAAAAGAAAATGAGCGAAGAAGATGCATGGTTAGTAGTTAATTATGTGAGAACTATGGCTGAATAACCAAAAAACATACAGTATAAAAAAACCGAACAATTTGTTCGGTTTTTTTATTTGTAGCACTTAACAAATAGCTAATATATTTCCTTACCTTTAAAAAAAAATTATGATCAAAGACATAAAATTGGCTGTACTTATAGACGGAGATAATATACCTTCAAAGTATATTAAGGAAATGAT
>CAZJCZ010000089.1:0-8605 GCA_964544575.1 uncultured Flavobacteriaceae bacterium
ATGATCATTACCGAATATTACTAGAAAAAGAAAGGTTAATTAGGCAATAAAAGGTATTTTAAATTTAAATATTTGTTAAAACACAAAATATTTAAAAATTATAAATTCTTATTTTATAGGTCTTTGGTGTTAATATTGTGTTAAAATAGTACTTTGTATTGCATAGTACTGTAACAATATTTAATTAACGTCGTCTATTAAATAACAATCAAATTAAAAAAATAGAAATTATGACAACTTTAAACAACAACCGAAACAGAAATCTAAGCTTTAACAGAACTCGAGTTTGGAATTCACAAAGACGATACAAATAATTAATTAAACAATTTTCTAAACTATTAAAACTAATATTATGAGAACTTTTGACAACAATCACAACGTAAGAAACTTTAGCCATACCAAAGGGCTTGCATGGAAAACAAGAAGAAGATATAGTTAAGTAAACTATATCATGAACCAACTATTAAATCTAAATATTATGAGAAATTTTGACAGCAATCAGCTACAAAGAAACTTACTGCAAACCAATGGACTTGCATGGAAAACAAAAAGACGTTTAGGATATGATCGTTCGACTACCAAGCAATTAATTACTTTTATTGAGCAATTATTCTAAGCATTATGAAAAGATTTGATCATATTCATCAAAGAGTAATCAATTTTGCCAAAACGCAAATTAAGCTGAAGTACCACACCATAAATACATATAATTATGAAGAAGCATTGCTTACAGAAGTTAAGTGCTAATCAGACAAGAATTAGCGAAAGGTTTAAAAAGGCTGAATTTTAAGTAAAACTAAAAATTCAGCTTTTTTTTGTTTAATAATACAACTTTAACCTTGGTTATTTTTTTTAGGCATTGGGCCTCTAAGGTGAATGATCAAACCATTTAAAAAGTTTCTTAAAATTTGATCTCCACACTCCATATATTTCGGATGATTTTCATTTCTGAAAAGTGCACCAAGCTCACTCTTTGAAACTTTAAAATCTACCAAAGCGCAAATTTTTACAATATCATCATCACGCAGTTTATGCGCTACCCGTAGCTTTTTAAATATATCGTTATTGTTTAATCCCATATTTAATTTTTTATTTCTGTAAATTGAATTCCTAATTCTTTCTGAATTTCATGTACCCTCTGTAATTCACCCGGGATGATCAATGCTATTGAAACTCCTGTTTTACCTGCTCTTGCAGTTCTTCCGCTTCTATGTGTATAGTATTCTGTTTTTTCAGGAAGTTGATGGTGAATGATAAACGCTAAATTGCTGACATCAATACCACGCGCAGAAACGTCGGTTGATATCAATATTTGAAGCGTTTCGTTTTTGAATGCCCGCATTACTTTATCTCGATCTCTTTGTTGCATATCGCCTTCTAAGGCTGCTACAGAAAACCCCTCTTCTTTTAACTTTTTAGTCAAATTTTGTGTACCCAATTTAGTTCTGCAAAAAATAATACCTCTTTCATTTCCTCTTTTATCTAATAAATGAGATAAAAGATTCACTTTATCTTTTATACTGGTTTTTATATATTGATGTGAAATATTCGTGTTGATCAGTGCATTTTCATTAATAGATACTCTGGCTGAATTCGCTGACATATACACTTTAATGATTTTTTGAATTTCTTCAGGAAAAGTTGCAGAAAACAACCAAGTATTTCTAGTACCGCTTGTATATCTTAATATTCTATTCAGATCTTGTTTAAAACCCATGCTCAACATCTCATCAGCTTCATCTAATACCAATGTATTAATATTCTTTAAATTTACTTCTCCCCTTTCAATCAGGTCTATCAACCTTCCGGGTGTAGCAACAATAATATGGGTAGTTCTCCGCAGCGAATTTATTTGCTTTTCTATTTTTTCACCTCCATAAACTGCTTCCATAAATATTTTAGTGTCTAGATATTTGGTATACTTGAATAGTTGCTTTTTTATTTGTTGAACCAATTCTCTAGTTGGAGCTAATATCAGCGCTTGTATTTCTTTGAAATCAGTATCAATATCCTGTAAAATTGGAAGGCCAAACGCGGCAGTCTTACCAGTACCGGTATGGGCGAGGCCTATAAAATCAATTTTTGAATTAAGTAATACTGGAATTGTTTTTTCTTGAATTTCTGTAGGCGATTTAATTCCTATCTCATTTAAACCTTTTAAATAATTTTTATGTATTCCTAACTCTTTAAATGTTAACATGTTTCTTATTCTGGAGGGGCAAAGGTAGAATTATTTAATATGCTTTACTATTTAAAACTATATAATCAATTTAAGGACAATTCTTATGACTGTCAGAACTAAAATTATAATAATCTCAACCATTGTTATCTATTTTTTCAATCATTTTCTTCCAGTTCAAAAATCTCATTAACATTCTTTTTAAATACGCTTGACAATTTTAAAGCCAACACTGTTGATGGCACATACCTCTTCTTCTCAATAGAATTTATTGTTTGACGGGAAACACCAATTCTATTGGAAAGATCTTCCTGGGTAATATCTAAAATAGCACGTTCAATTTTTATTCTATTTTTCATTATCTATAGCGCTTAAACATGTAAAAAAAAGTTAAATATATTACCAACATAAACCACATTACAATAAAATCTCCCAGATCACTGTAAGTGGCATTTTCTGGTTTGATTATAAGTGCAACCAAGTAATTTATCAACGGTTGTACTAATGTATAAATGACCCCCGCTATAAATGCTACAGCAAAGGCCTGCCCTCGCAATTTTGTAATCAATTCATCCTCAATTTTTTCTTTTGATAAAGTAATCAATAGTAATGCTAACAACATTCCTTTTCTTCCTATTTCTTGTACTAATCCCACATCTTCGAACAAGTATTTCCTTGTTATCAAGGCTGCTATAGATGCAATTAAAAGTGCTATTCCTACTTTTTTGTAATGATTAGGTAATAAGTACTGGTAATTTTGAATTTTCTTGAGACGCCTATATTCTGCTTCACAAAACTTGGTTATCATATTCATAATAATTAATTTATGTTAATAAATAAACTTTCCTTTTTGGAAAGATATCTTATCTTTATGACTAATATACTTTACATTTATGAATTAACCAAATAATAGATCAATTTATTTTTATCCGTAATATTCAAGTAACAAATTTTCGAAAAAAATAGCGGGGCTTACACTCCAACATTTACTAATTGATCATAATTAATTTAAAATTTAATTATTCTGAAGTTTACTTAATTGACGTTTTATTTTATTAATGGCTGCCTCAATAGATTTTTCTGGTTCAATAACATTATAAGCACCCCAAAATTCAGGATCAGAAAAACCAGATGCCTTATCACTTATTATTATGGTTGGTCTCATTCGATCTTTAGGCTTTACACCTTCCTTATCTGTAATAAGTTTCCAATCAGTAATTGCCATCTCACTTGTAAGCGAATATATAGTGTTAAATAATTTTCTTTTGCGATTAATTTTAAATTCTAGTTGAACATTGCTGTAACCATAATACCATTTACCGTTTTTTTCTCGATAATCGACTCTATAGGCAGCGTGAGTTGGATATACAAATACATCACTAGGTTTTTTCTTTACAAATAATTTACTAGATAGTATTTTATTTTCAACGTTAAGGTTGTAAATAGCACTTGTTAACGCGAAGGTTTCTGCACTAATAAACAATTTTCCGTAGTATAATGGTGTTTTTACATCATCCCGTTGTTTAAATGTAACAACGAATACGGGTTTTTCGTTAATTGTTGTTGATTGCCCATAACTAAACGTATATAAATCTATAACATCATCAGAAAACATATATTCAGGATATTTCATCAAATCAATATATAGGGCGTTGAAAGGACCTCCTTGTAATTTTAACGCCAAAGTATCTAATTTAGAATAATCTGTACTTTTTCTGGCTTTCAGAAGTTTAACATGATCTCTCCTCATGGATGTATAAGGCTGTTTATAGACACTTACAATTGCTTCAGCAAGTGATACATTTTTTTTACGTTTTTTAATAGTTTCTCGATAAAACGCAGTCATTAAGGCAGGTTCATTTAAATTATTCTCTCCCTTTTTTCTAAAAGTAGTGAGCACCAGCGATCTTGCATCTTTTGGCAGCACCACTCTAATTTCAGACAACTCTACACTTGACGCTTTCAATACAATGCGAGTATCTTCTTTTTGAAAATCACTTATAGGTACTACTTTTTTAAAATAACCAATAAATGAAACAGTTATCTTTACATCAGTAAGTTCTTTGGGTATTTTTAAGGTAAATTCACCATCAGAATTAGTTATAGTGCTGATATTGGTATTATTAACAGATAAAGTGGCAAACACTAAAGATTCACCAGACTGACTAACAACCGTTCCGCTAAACTGCAAATATTCAGTTGTTTCTTGTTGATCTTGTTCTTGTAAAAATGTAGTAGCGTTTATAGAGCTTATTGATACAACCATCAATAAAAACATAAAAATATAAGATGTTGAATTCAGGAATAGAAACTGTGATTTCGGTTTCATAAGTATGAAATTTTAAGATTGGGTACTTTTCTAATATCTGGCTCTAAAATAGACATCATAATAGGCATATAAAAATAGTGAATAATTACGATTTATTAGCTATGAAAAATGTTAATATATGTACAAATTTTTCTTTAAATAATAAGTGATTTTTAAGCGTATTGTTTTCTAGAAAACGCTCATCAATTATCCTTATCGTCTGGAGGTGTAATCATTATATGTGCGTTAGCCTTTCCTGGGAACATCAACCAAGGATGCCCTGGTGCATTAGGCTGCAATGAAAGTCCTGTACTACCTTGAGTTGCAAATGGCATATAGACTACATAACGATATTTAGCGTTTCTGACTTTGCTACTATCAATATCAAAATAACCATTTTTTCCATATAATATATGTAAGGTTGCGGACTTTTCTGGCATGGCTAAAATAAGATCTGTAGCCTCTTTTTCTCTAATATCCCTACGTTCAGTAAACGATTTACCTTCCGCCTTCAGGACTCTCCCCCTTGCCATATAAGGTTCTAAATCGTTATGATAGCTTACTACTTCAAAACCATCCTTATTTGGGTCATCAGCAATACAAATCATTTCATTCGAACCTTCACGCAAGGTTATAAAATTACCGTCGTCGTTGTATCCATATATTTTAGCACCATCTCTAACCTCCATTGGTGCAGCAAAGCTTGCAGCAGCTATTTGTTGCTCTTTATTTAATTTTTGATTGGGGACTACGTCTTCCAATTCCACTATTGTGCTATCAATTGTATCCTTAGCAACTTTATCCTCCTTTTTTTGTTCGACACATCCAATAAGTAAAAATAGAGAAAACAGATAAATAACAATAATTTTTAGAGTGCTCATATTCATGTGTATTTTATAAAATATTTAGTTTAAATATACTATAAAAAACTTAAATGTACCGAGGCCTTCCTATATAAGAAATTGAAGAAAAAAAATCATTACTTTTACCTCGCTGAAAAATCAAATAATGAAATCAATAAAATTAATTTTGATCCTTTTACTGTTTTATTCATGTAATGAGAAAAAAGTTTTAACTTCTGAAGAACTACATCAAAAAGCTACGGAAATACATCAAAAAGTAATAACGCTTGATACTCATAATGATATCAACTTAAAAAACTTTACAGATTCTATAAACTACACCCAACGATTAGGAAGTCAGGTAAACCTCCCAAAAATGGAAGAAGGAGGATTAGATGTCGCTTGGTTTATTGTCTATACCGGACAAGATTCTCTGAATGAAGCTGGATATGCAAAAGCTTATGAGAATGCCATGCAAAAGTTTAAGGCTATTCACAGACTTGTGGAAAATTATGCGCATGACCAGATAGAATTGGCTTTAACCTCAGATGATGTGCGCAGGATTAACGCTTCAGGCAAAAAAGTAGCAATGATCGGCGTAGAAAATGGATATCCCATTGGAACTGATATTGGTAATGTTAAAAAGTTTCATGATCTTGGAGCAAGATATATGTCTTTAGCTCATAACGGGCACAGTCAGTTAAGTGATTCAAATACTGGAGAAAAAGATAGTATTTGGCTTCATAATGGATTGAGTGATCTTGGTAAACAGGTAATCACAGAAATGAATAAATATGGCATCATGGTTGATATTTCACACCCCTCAAAAGAGGCTAATAAGCAAATGATAGCCATGTCTAAAGCCCCGGTAATAGCTTCACACTCATCGGCAAGGGCGCTTTGTGATCATAGTAGGAATTTAGATGATGAATTACTTAAACTGATCAAAGAAAATAATGGTGTCGTTCAAACCGTAGCATTCAGGTCTTATGTCAGTATTGAAAAATCTAAAACAAGAAGTGAGCAAATGAATGGATTGGTTAAAATAGTTGCCGATTCATTAGATGTTAAATGGTACAAGTGGTCTGAGTTTAGGAGTCTTGACGATGAAGCACAAACCAATTTTCTTCAAAATCGAAAAAGAGTAATGGATATTGCCAATGACAAAGCGAAATTAAAAACTAATTTCCCGCCTGATGTCAACGTGTCTGACTTTGTTGACCACATTGATTATATGGTTGATTTGATAGGTATCGAACATGTTGGGATTAGCTCAGATTTTGATGGTGGCGGTGGTATTGAAGGGTGGCAAGATGCCTCTGAAACATTTAATGTCACACTTGAATTAGTAAGACGTGGATATACTGAAGATCAGATTACTATGATTTGGAGTGGTAATTTATTAAAAGTATTGGATGAAGTACAAAAAGTTGCTACAGAAATTCAAAATAATAGCTAGTTCATTTTTGTGAACAGTTCTAAAATATCTCTACCAACTCGTTTAGGTTTTAATGTTTTTGCATCTAACAAACACCAAGTTGTTTTTGATTTTGTGAGTAATTTATCTTTACAATAAATGTGTACAATTCTAGTAGATTTCACTCCTTCACTTTCATCTATCCAGGTATAAACTGTAACGGTATCGTTAAGAAATGCCTGATTTAAATAATCTATTTCATGTCTCAGTACAACCCAAACATATTTTTCATTAATTTCTTTCGTTGTTAATGACTCCCAGTGCATTCCTGATATCTTCAGTGCCCATTGCAGATAAACCAGATTATTAACATGGTTTAAGTCATCAATATCATTTGGATGAACTTTAAATGAATGTTGATACGAAACTTTATTTCCTGGGATTTTATGATTCACTTTTTGTCTTTAGTTAAGGTATAGACCTTTTCAAATCTTTAGTTCGTGAACGATGACGAGTAACCAACCTAAATTTCATTTTAACGTTAATAACTTCGTTTACAACTAATATTTTTCATTATTGTCTCAAATATACACAATAGTTACTTTTAAGCTAAACTTCATTATCATGAATTCAAGAAAAACAGACTTGTTAAATGCCCGGCCAGTAATATCATCAGCCGTTGTAAGCTCGTGTACTTCTATTGATGAGCGATTTCAAAACGAAACCTTACGTCCAATTCTTAAATTGCAGAATGATTTACTGATTGCCGTTTTTAAAGATTATGTTCTAAAATATAAAAATGTTTTCTATGAGCTTTCGGTAGATAATAAATTGAATTACATTGAAAATGCCATTCAAAAAGATATAAATTTTAAAAACGCATTAAAGGGAATGGTAATTGGTCAGTTTACAATTGAAGAATATTTGATTTACTCACAACATGCATCTGCTTTGAACAAACGTATGATGAATTTGGTGATTGAACGTCTTAAAGATCAAATTCAAATATTTGAATATGAGATGGTAGTAAGTTGATATTTTTATTTAATAGCTCAATTTTCTAATCAACTAATGAAACACCATTTAGATCAGTTGTTAAGACCTCGCTCATATAATCAAAGTAAGGACGGATTGCTATAAATGCTTTATTCACATCATTTAAAAATTCAGGTAAAGTTATTTCTTTATCTGAGAATTTTTTAACAAATATAAACTGCTTTTTCCTTATGATGTCTATCGCTGAATGTTCCTTATTAAACCCTTTAGGTGCAGTTTTAACTTCATCTCCAATAAACTCACCCCAAACATCTTTAAATTTTTTATTCTCTATAATAGCTCTTATTTCAGTATCATCAATTTCAAATTCTTTGCGTAAACGAAAGAGATCATCTTTATTTGGCTGCCAAAACCCGGTAGCAATAAATGAATCGCCTGGTGAAATATGTAAATAATAACCTCCGCGTAAGTGAGGTTTTTTTCTACTGAATGAACCTCCAAAATGGGTTTTATAAGGCGATTTATCCTTAGAAAAACGCACATCACGGTAAATTCGAAACATTTTTAACTTATCTACGTCATCATGTTTTTGCAATTTATCCAGTAAAGCATTATAAAAACTTTTAACTTCAGTTTCTAACAGTTTAAACTCAGGTTTATGCTTATTAAACCAATCTCTATTATTATTTTTTTCTAAATCTTTAAAAAATGTTAGTGCCTTTTGAGGGATCATAACTGCCATGAAAATATATTTTTTGTACCCAAAGATATAAAAGTTTAAAAACTTCAAAATTTGAACTTATCATTATTATTTTATAAATTGTTATCAAAAATAACAATCAATCAACATAATTTACTAACCT
>CAZJCZ010000090.1:0-8586 GCA_964544575.1 uncultured Flavobacteriaceae bacterium
TTTTTACCTTGTTGCGAATAATATTTCAGAATTGCATCTTTTACTTTGGCTCCGTTGTGCAGTTCAAGTGGTGCACTGTTTACTATGATTTTCATTTAATTAGGTTTAAGATTTTCCTACAGACATATATGCCGTTTGATTAATACTTTTATTTTGGTGTGGCATATAACCACAATGAATTATAACCATTGTTAGCAACTGGGCATTATTAATAGTCCAAAGTTATTATTCGTCCTTTTGTGAAGTTGAAAAACTTATCCTTTTGGGCAACTTGGACTCCATCCAATAAATCCTCTTGTTTAAATCCAGCAACTTTCAAACAAGTTGGACAAGCATAAACTCCTATTTTTTTATCTGCAAGCTGTTTTATATAAGTTTGAGCGGATTCAAAATCAGCAAAACTTAAATCCTTTGCTCCTTTTACCAATAATTCCACAGCATGAATGTCCATATAAACTATAACGTCTTTGTCTGTTGCCATCGTTGTCGCCATTTTTAATGGCATCAATACTCTATGCGGATCATTATAGCTTTCAGTTATATGGATAAATACTCCGTCTCTAACTAAACCTGAATCAATAACACTTGATTTTTCCTGTTTAGAATCAGCATCTTGTTTTGGAGCTTGATTACAGGATATAATCATTAATCCTGCAATAAATAATAGTCCAATGTTTTTCATAATTATATAATTAATTGTTTATAGTTTTTTCTTGCCTTGTTGCTAACTCGTTATATGTGGAACTAGTATACACATTATCCTTATTTCTTTCCGGATAAGAGGAAGTTTTGTTTTCATTTCCATAGCTAATTATTTTATATTTTACTAAATTTTTAACTTCTTCTATCAATATTAATTTTGAAACATAAAAAGTAGCCTTAAAATTATATTTTTCTGAAAGTTTTGTAAATGATATTCCTCATGTCCAAGAAAAATTATACTAAGTCTAATTGGAAGATAATATAAGCAAGTGTATAAATTAGTACACTAAATTTACACTATTGCAGAATGCCCTTGAAACTTTTCTAATGAGATTACTCTAATAAATATGTGATAAATTAAACAATTTAGCATAATGACTGATTATGAATCAGTTTTGAGTTATAATGTACCGCGTTATGTTATTTTGCTTTATTCGCCTCATTTATATTTAATATTTTTGTGCTCATGAATCTTACATCAATTTTTGATGCTACGATTTGGTAAAATCAGGGCAGAGCGTTTAAAAAGATGCCGTGCATCTTTTTAGGGAAGGAGCCAGCTGGCGCCTAGCACTGCTACTTTCATTTAAAGTTTCTCTTCAAAAGCTATTTATGCAAAAGCAATGAAACCGCTTGCGGTTCACGAGCTCCTATTATAAAAAATAGGAGAAGGGCGAGTAAACACTTATTAAGCTAACCGACATAGGAGGGAAGCAAAATGTGTGTGTAAAGGAAATAAGATCATCTTACAACCCTAAATTCTTTTTAGTCTTTTCGTCAATTCCGTCTTCGTGAAGAAGAACTGATATGGCCTTTAATTTCATATAAGGAACACTCATATATACAAAACCACCATATTTTACTCTACTTTCATCTGTACCCCAAGAGTTTTTAATTATATAGTAACTATTTCCTTTCTGATCTTTTACTTTTCCAACTATATGCATCAAGTGATCATCTGTAGTATTATAATTCTCAAATTCTTGTTGACGATAAGCAGGAGTAATATTTTTTTCGGTGATAATTTCTGCTAAGCCTGTTTTTTCATCTTCTTTATTTTCTGGAATAAAAGCAACTCCATATTTTGCTGAGAAAGTAGCTTCGGAAACATCACAATCTAAAGCTAAGGTGTAGCCTTTCTCTAATGAATAATCAATAGAAGCAATGAATTTTTCTAAAGGTAAGTTATACATACTACCGTTAGAAAAGTTATCTGGAATATTTAAAATGAAAGATTTGTAGAAAGGTTGGTGAGTAAAAGAAGTTATAGTAACATAATCTTCTGCTTTTATTTTGGTCATTTCCATGAAACTTTTAGGACTATATTGTTTTCCTTCAAAAGTAAATTCAGTTGGTATTTCACCTAAATAAGTATCTAAAACTTTATTAACTGCTATTTTCCATTTTGGAGACAATTGTCTACCAGGATTTTTTACGTAGGTTTTTACCATAGCTTCTAAAACAGCTTCTAATTCAGCATGATTATGTTTTTTTTCATCTTCAGATAAACCACTATAAGTAGAAACAGGAACTAATCCGTAAGCTGCAACACTATTAATAACATCATGACTTAACCCACCATCGCTAAATTGAGTTTTCCCTTGACGCATTACAAAATTTTCTGCTTTTTTAGGATAAGTTGTTCTAACTTGATACATTTCTGATAAATCAACTTTTTTTCCGGTCAAGCGAATGATTTCAGATTCTAGGAATGAAGAAGTGGAAAAACTCCAACAGGTTCCCGTTTTGTCTTGAGAAATAACAGGTAAACTTTCTATGTAAATAACGTCTTGAAATTCATAATTTTGTGCGTTGATAGACGAGATTCCAATAGCTAAAAGGAATACTAAATGCAGTTTTTTCATGATAGTATTTGTTTTGTTAGTGCAATGTAATGCAAAAAATGAATTATTCTTCCTGAAAAAATTCAATATTCGTGCCGACGGTTAATGTATGGGTAGTGGCGATTGAAAATTTACCGACTTCAAGTTTTCATAAAGATAAAAAAAAGCACAAACTTTAGAGTTTGCGCTTTTGTAGCCATTACTTATACATAATGCAGTTTGTTTTGTTCTATAATGTACCGCGTTATGTTATTTTGCTTTGGAAAAGCAAAACTATCTACACTTTTATTCAAAGTTTTTTCTTAAAAGCTCGTTCTACTAAAGTAATGAAACCGCTTGCGGTTCACGAGCTCCTATTATAAAAAATAGGAGAAGGGCGAGTAAACACTTATTAAGCTAACCGACATAGGAGGGAAGCAAAATGTGTGTGGAATGGCTTAAAAAACTATCATTTCATTTTTTATCTCCCCTTAACATCATACTTCCTTTGCAAATCTCCCCAACGTTCCTTCTGGATTTCCTTCATCAAACCAACATTGATCAGGTCAAAATCAGGGTGGTTCTTCGGTAACATAAAACTTTGATAGTTCTCTTTCAAAGTGATGGGCAGCAGTTTCACTTTTTCATCAATAGAAAGCCGATTGATGTAATACTGTAAAATGTTCCGATCGTAAAGCAGTACATCATTTTCCTTTTTGGCAAGTGCTCTTAGGGCAAGAATTGGTGAGGCATAAGTCTTATTGATCGGGATATTTTCTTGTACTAAATAGGACTCTCCGTTGGTAGCACCCACTACGGAGATATTTTCCACCAATCGAATATCTTCGGCATTTTTTATGTCGGTTTGTAAGCCTGTAATAGTTAGGGTGGAAGCGATGCCAGCAGTAAAACTCGAAATAATGATCACCGCGGTAAACATCCAAATTATAGCAATCCCTTTGCCTATGTTAGACTTAGGAGCTTTATCGCCATAACCCACCGTAGTCATCGTTACTGCTGACCACCATAACCCGTCAAAAAGGCCTAACAGACCAGGACGGAATTGAAATTTATTGTGCCTTCGTTCAACTAGCCATAGAAAAAAACCAAAACCAAAAATAATGAGAATGAGTAACAATATAATTTCTAAAAAAGCCAGTGAGAAAATATTACTGATGAAAACGGCTAAGGGGGAACGATTTAAGTAAGGAATAGCGACTCCAATACTGGAAATGAAATAGGGCTGCGTCATTTCAAATTTATTAACTCGCAAATCATTCACATCCATTGGATTAATGGTTAGATCGATATCTTGGTACTCAAGTCTTTTTAAAATACCGATGAAATCTGAATATAGTTCATAACGGAAAGTCAGATTAGCAGACTGTGCTATGTTTTCCCATAACTCTATACTCAAGCCCTCAAAATTATTGTCTTCCGTTTTTATTACAAAGGGTGGATTATGGTAAATTCCTACGGTAAGAGTATCTCTTTCGGCAAAGGCCTGTTGCATATTTCCACTAAGAAATAGCAAGATTAATATGTGAAACCATAGATTCTTCATAACTCTTTCGTTATTTCTTCGTGAATGGAAAAGTAGATAAATTGGGTTAAAATTCTAAACATGACTAAATCATTAGGGTCAAAATGATTTTTTCGGATACTGTAAGCACATAACACGACGGGCTGATCGTTTTCTAAAGTAAAAGGAATAAACAATAATGAACTAAAACGGTAGGCTGCCTTTTCTTCAATGTACATAGTATGCTCCTTATTGAAGTCATTCATTAAGACTTCCTGTCTGTTGGCTATAGCCCAGCAGGTTAAACTGGTTTTAGGGTTAAAAGGTTTACTCCTAAAAGTATATCCACTTCGTTCTTGGTTGGAAAAACCCTTGTGGACAATTTCATTCTTTTCTTTAAAAGCAATCTCAAAAGCATTAATATCTTTGGATAGGTTTACGGCTTTACCCATGGCAGCAATGATGTCATTCCAGGATGCCTTTTTGGGAATTTCTTTAATAAATAGTTCTAGCGTATGGATATTGGAATTCGCACTAGCTAACTCTTCTTGTTGCACTTCAAATTCTTGAATCTTTTGATGGAGTTGAGCTTCCTTTTTTGCCAACTTTTCATTGGAGTATTTTAAGACTTGTTGCAACCTTTTGAAACGCCGTTTTACAAAAAAACGAAAGTAATAAGATATAAATATTACTAGAAGGCCAATTGAACCATAAATAAACCAATTATATAAATACCAAGGCTGATATACGTTTAATTGAATTACTAAAGGCTTACTCCATTGGTAGCCTCCGGGTTGTCTAGCTCGTAGTTCCAGAAAGTGATCTCCAAGATCAATTTGGCTTAA
Organism: uncultured Flavobacteriaceae bacterium; assembly: GCA_964544575.1. Taxonomy (GTDB): domain Bacteria; phylum Bacteroidota; class Bacteroidia; order Flavobacteriales; family Flavobacteriaceae; genus Aureibaculum. Next base: position 4,893 of record CAZJCZ010000090.1, read on the forward strand.
AGTTAGCCTATTGCTATTTTTTGTTGATTGCCAAAGTTGTTCTTCCAACATGATCTGTCTATCTTCTTTAGGAAGCAGTTTATATTGGTACTGAACATTTCTAGCAGGAAAGGATAAATTCGTAAATTGTAAATCGAGTTGTTGGTTTTTTTTAATTTCTATCAACCGATTAAAGTCCTCTGTATATTCCCTTCGATTGATCATGATATTTCTAACCCTTGGTGGATTGGAATAGGGCAGAGTAGCTGCAGACATGCGTGAGTATACAAGGCCCTCAGCTGTTCCGGCCCAAAGGCGTCCCTGAGCATCTGTAGTGATACATCGATAAGCACTGATAACAGCAGGTAAACCCTCTAATTCACCCAAAATTGTAGAAGTATTTTGTTCGTGAAAAACCAACCCTTTAGTCGCAGTAGAGATCCAAATATTATTATTAGAATAATGTGTTACTCCTCTCACCTCTTCTTGACCTAAAATGTCATTTTGAATCCGTGTAATTTTTTCACCATCGTAGCGAAGCAAGCCATCTGTAGTAGCTAGCCATACGATACCACGATCGTCAATTGTCAAATCATGAGTTTCAAAATTGAGCATTGCCGTGAAAGGAAGGGTAGGGCTAAGGTTCACAAATCGATCTTGCTCCGGATCAAAGCGGTACAAATAACTTTTTTCACCAATACCAACTGCATAGATTTCACCACGAGAACTTTCCTTGATCGCAAGGACCCTACTGGAAAAACCTTTTGTATCATCGTAATACTTGATTTCCCCTTTTGCATTGATCTTTGCAATTCCAATAATAGGTTTATTTGATGGCGCTTGGCAAAACCAAAGGTTACCATTACTGTCTGGATAAAGATAGAAAATAGCCTCTCCACGGTCATGGAAATCGTCATATCGTTTGATGATGTTGTTATTGGCATATTTTAATAATTCAACTTTTGGGGTACTCGTAGTCACCCAGGTGAATCCGGCTTCATCTTGTGCAATCGCATTTGGTTGTAAATTATTGTAGATTGGCTTAGCCGTGAATTCATCTTCCTGGGGAGAGATTTCGTATAAATAATTTATGGGTACCCAGGCTTTCCCTTGAGTGCCCATGGCAATACCTATAGGATTATTCAAGGGTAAATTTTTAACGGTTTTGAAAAAGCGTTGTTGGAGCAGCCATAGTCCGGTTTCAGAACAAACCCAAAGCTTATAATTATTACTTTTGCTATCTGTAGTTACATAAATTTCGTAGATATGTCCAAAATCCAATTCTTCTACCCGGTGAGCCTCATTGGCTCCATATATGGTTTGAGGAGGACTGTTTAAATTTGAAACTTTGAATAACTTACCTTTCCTGGTCCCAATGATGTAATGATCATTTTGATCAACATACATTGCAGTAATGAGGTCATCATCCAGCTCAATCGTCTTAATTAATTGGAGTTTATTTTCTTGAATGGTATAGACACGAAGTGCATCGCTTCCTATTAAAAGGTATTCTTTGTGAATTAATAGAGTATTCCCATTTATAATGTTCAGCTTTTTTTCAAAAGTATTTGTGGCTTTATCAAAGTAGAATAATCCATCCAATGGACTCAGCACCCAAATCCCTCCTTTTGAGTCTTCATGTATCGCAAGCTTTTGTGCTTTATTCGTTTTGGAAAATCGATAAGTTTTGAAATCTCCTTGTTCCAACCTGCCAATGCTGTGATTGGATTGTGTAAGCCAGATATCTTGATCTTTACCAAGTGCAAAATCGTTGGGATAAAAAGGAAGCCCAGCTGTTTCATTGATTGTGCCTTCTAGTAGCGGAATTACCTTAGGCTTGGAAAGCAAATTGTCAATTTGATAAATTCCCATATCATTTACAAACAGCAGGTTATCTCCACGTTCATGAAGCTGATGAATGAATTGACTCTTGGTATGCATGCTATAAATGTCAAAATGGATTCCATCAAATCGATACAAACCGTTTTTACTACCAATCCATATAAAGCCCGCCTGATCCTGAAGTACAGTGGACACCTGGTCAAAAGGGGCACCAGAGCTAGAATTGTATTGAACATAACCATACTGTTGTGCAGAAATATGAAAACATATGCCACACAAATAGAAGCAGAGAACTACTTTGTCCAATTTTTCTAACATTAGATACTAAAATTAGATACTAATATAGGAAAAAATTAGTCTATTACGGCATACGATCTGAGACCATTGTGCCATTTTATTCTAAACTTGAATTTGAAAATGGATTACTAAATAAGATTAATATACTTATGTTTAAAGATAGAGCTATACACTATTTGATGAGTTTGAAATTCTTTGCTACCGGTTTCAACAATATTGGATAACTTACGGCAATTTTACATAACACTTATTATGACTTCTTTTTGAGTTATAATGTACCGCATTATGTTATTTTGCTTTATTCGCCTCATTTATATTTAATATTTTTGTGCTCATGAATCTTGCATCAATTTTTGATGCTACGATTTGGTAAAAGCAGGGCCGAGCGTTTAAAAAAGATGCCGTGCATCTTTTTAGGGAAGGAGCCAGCTGGCGCCTAGCAGTGCTACTTTCATTTAAAGTTTCTCTTCAAAAGCTATTTATGCAAATGTAATGGAATACTTATTGCGCAAAATAGCATGGGAGGGAAGCATAATGTGTTTGGAATGAGAGTTTGTATAAAGGTTTTCAATCATTTTTTAGACAAGAAGTTAAGCTCTTCTTATTTATTTTAATAGCTTTACAAGCAGCATTAAATTCTAATTATATATGTGCTCTATGCTTCTTTCTAAGAAGAAATCTAAAAAATACTATAGTATGCGTTTATTTATATCTCTTATTATAATCCTAGTGTTGTATAGCTGTAATACAGATAAAAAAATAAAAAAAGGGAACGAAAATGGGGTTCCCGAACGTGCTGAATTAAGTCAAGATTCAAAAATATTTCTTGGTAATAGGTTGTTTTCAGAAAAAACGTGTATTACTTGCCATGCCGTAGACCATAAAAAAATAGGGCCATCGGTTGTTGATATCATGCATGCTTATAAAGAAAATAATGCTGATATCGTAGCATTTTTAAAAGGAAACTCAAAACCTATCGTAGACACTACCGCCAGCCAAGTAGCTATTATGCAAGCTAATATTGATAGTTTTTTAAAGGAGATAACCGATGAAGAATTAAATGCTATTTCTACCTATATGCTGCATGTGGATGAATTGCGCAAAAAATAGTACAGTCATAGCACAAAAGCGCTACTAACGCTTTTCTAATTCGTTTGTACCCTAGCACATCAATTTTTCTGCAAAGTTTCACTCAAAAGTTTCTTCTGCGATGTTAATGAAATCAAAGATTCGCCGAAGGCAAATATCTTTGATTCAGAAGCTCCTCTAAAACAATAAAAAATCAAGAAAATTGCGGATACAAGTAATTTCGAATTATAATGGTCCGCGTGGAGTTTGTCCAGAGTATTAATAAAATTTCTATAACTCAATTAGGTACAAATTTTATTACTTTTGTAATTTTTATTTCCAACACGGAGAAATTGGAAAAAACTAAATCAAACTGAAAGACTTGATCCTAATAAATTGACAAATAGTTAATAAAAAGAACTGTTGTTATTTCATTTTATGATATCTATCATATAATAAAAAACAGACCTAAACTATTTTTGCCAAAAATTTAAACATCTTAATTATG
>CAZJCZ010000091.1:0-4181 GCA_964544575.1 uncultured Flavobacteriaceae bacterium
TTGGCGGCAGTGGTTTATATGTTGATGCTGTTTTAAAAGGTTTGGATAGTTTTCCTGAAGTTGACCCATCAATTAGAAAAAATTTAAAATTACAGTTAGAAGAAAAAGGTATTAAACCTTTACAAGAGCAATTAGAAAAATTAGATCCCGAAACTTTTCAAAAAATTGATATTGAAAACCATCAACGAGTCATAAGAGCATTAGAAATTTGTATTGGTACGGGTAATCCATTTTCATCATTTTTAACTGATAAAATTATTCAAAGAAATTTTATACCAATAAAAATAGGCTTGACCGCTGATAGAAATATTATTTATGATAGAATTAATGAACGAGTTGATATAATGATGGCATCTGGCCTACTAGATGAAGTTAAATTTTTGTTTAAATATAAAAATTTAAATGCTTTACAAACAGTTGGTTACAAAGAGTTGTTTAGCTATTTAGAAAATGAAATATCATTAGATTTTGCTATTGAAGAAATTAAAAAAAATACACGCCGTTTTGCCAAACGACAATTGACCTGGTATAGAAAAGACAACGAAATCTCCTGGTTTGATTTTACAGAAAACACACAAATTATTATCGACTTCATCAATGCAAAAATTATCAAAGAATGAAAAATGAATATGTAGATATTGATACGTTAAAATTTTTATTATTTAATGTTCATCAAGTTGAAAATTTATTGAGTAAAGATCGTTTTAAGGAATATGATAAAACATCAATTGATATTTTTATCGACTCTGTAAAGTCATTTTCTGACATTTCATTATACCCATATATTAAAGATATGGACGATAAGCCATCCTATTTTAAAGATGGTAATATTAATGTTCACCCTCAATTTGAAAATATTCTAAAAAATGCCGGTGAAATGGGTCTCGTTGGTGCTATGTATGATTTTGAAGATGGAGGAATGCAATTACCATCCACTATTTTTCATGCTGCTTATTTCATCATGGAAGCCGCTAATAATCATGTACCAGGATATTTAGGTTTAACAGCTGGTTCCGCTAATTTGATCCTGTCTTTTGGCAATCAGAAACTAAAGGATACTTATGTGCCAAACATGATAGATCTATCTTGGGGAGGTACTATGTGTTTGACAGAGCCACAAGCCGGTAGTTCACTTTCTGATATTACTACTTCAGCTACACCAACGGATGACGATTACTATCTAATAAAAGGTCAAAAAATATTTATTTCAGCCGGTGATCACCAATTTTCAAGCAATTTTGTCCATTTAGTGCTCGCTCGAATAAAAGGAGCCCCCTCAGGAACAAAAGGAGTTTCTTTATTTGTTGTTCCTAAAAATAGACCCAATGACCACGATGATTTTGTTCATAATGATGCTGTAGTTACCGGTGAATTCGAAAAAATGGGACAAAAAGGATATTGCACCACACATTTGGTATTTGGTGATCATGACGATTGTAGAGGATGGATCGTTGGCGAACCTAACCAAGGTTTATTTTATATGTTCCAAATGATGAATGAAGCCCGTATCGCTACAGGGCGCATGGGAACAGCTATTGCCTCCGCCGCTTATTTTTCATCGTTAAAATATGCGAATGAACGCCCACAAGGAAGAAAACTAAATGATTCCGGTCAAAAAAATGTGAAAGAAGAACAAACACTGATCATTAATCATCCTGATATTAAGAGATTATTATTTTCTCAAAAAGCCATTATTGAAGGCTCACTTAGTTTGATTTTAGAAACAGCAAATTATGTAGACAAAGAAATGACAAGTGATAATGACAAAGAAAAATCCGATTATAATTTGTTGTTAGAACTCCTTACACCTATTGCAAAAACATATCCCGCCGAGCAAGGCATCAAATCAACCAGCCATGCTATTCAAATTTTAGGTGGTTATGGTTTCTGTTCTGATTTTATGCCACAACAATATTATAGAGATATTAGGATAATTGCCATTTATGAAGGAACCACAGGAATTCAATCGCTAGACCTATTAGGAAGAAAAATTACCCAGAAAAATGGCAAAGCACTTGAATTGTTAGCCACTGAGATTCAACAAACAATTGCAAATGCCAATTGTTATAATGAATTGCGACCATTTGCTGATATTCTATTAGAAAATTTAGGACTTGTTAAAAAAGTTATGAGCATTTTAATGCCTCATGCAATAAAAGGGAACTACGAGCGCTTTCTGGCGGACGCCAGTGTATTTATGGAATTTTTTGGTGCAATTGTCATAGGATGGCAATGGCTGAAAATTGCTACTAAAGCCTCAACTATGTTGGAAAATAGTAATGGAAATCAGCCTAAAGAATTTTATAACAGTAAAATACATACCATGAAATTTTTCTATACTTATGAACTAGTAAAAACTAAGGGGCTTGCAAAAACCCTTATGAATACTGAAAAATTGACCATTACAGCTTCTAAAGATCTTTTTTAATAAAATAAATTCTCTAATTTTATATTAATTAGATCCTTATGTTTCCAATTAATTAGGAAATAAAACCAATTTATTTTTTTTTGTTAACTTGGTCTTACCATAAACCTTAATCTTTCCATATGTTAAATTTCGACTCACCAATTGCTGCTTTTGAGTATTGGGAAAAAAACACCCCATCTAAACCATTTTTAAGACAACATTTCAATAATAAGGTTCTCAGTTATTCTTTTGAAGAAAGTGGAGATGAGATTAGACGAATGGCAAGTGCTTTAACTGCTTTTGATTTACCTCCCCAAAGTAAAATAGCACTCTTATCAAAAAATTGCCCCCATTGGATCATGGCAGATATTGCAATCATGATGGCGGGTCATATTTCTATCCCTATTTATCCTACTTTACAAGCTGATTCGATTCAACAAATATTAGAGCATAGTGAATCTAAAGCCATTATCATAGGGAAACTTGATAATTACGAATCCCAGAAAGACGGAATTCCTGACATTCATAAAATTAGTGTTGAGCTATATGGTATCAATGAGAACTACACTTGGGAAGGTCTTTTAATGCAACATAAACCCATTCAAAATGTTTTAAAACCAGACCCAGCAAACCTTATTACCATTATTTATACTTCCGGCACAACTGGTAATCCAAAAGGTGTTATGCACTCGTTTGCTAATTTCACTTATGCTTCAAATACTATCTTAGATATTCTGATTCTTCCTGAACATCCTAAATTTTTTTCCTATCTACCACTCTCACATATTGCCGAAAGAGTTGGAATTGAACTCAGTGGTATATTTAGAGGTGCCTCTATAACATTTGCTGAGTCTTTAGAAACCTTTGCTCATAATTTGGAAGCAACGCAACCTCAATTGTTTTTTGCAGTCCCTAGAATTTGGGCAAAATTTCAAGAAAAATTATTGGAAAATATACCACAAAAAAAATTAAACAATTTATTAAGCATACCAATAATTAAAAGTATCATAAAGAAAAAAATCAAAAAAAAATTGGGCTTATCTGAAGCTGTTTTAATGATTTCGGGTGCTGCTCCCCTTGCTGTTAGTCTTATGAACTGGTATAAAAAAATTGGTATCACTATTTTACAAGGTTATGGCATGACGGAAGATTGTATTCTTTCACATTTTAATTTGCCCGAAGATAACAGAATAGGTACTGTTGGTAGAGCTGTCAAAGGAGTGACAGCGAAATTATCATCAGAAGGTGAAATTTGTATTTTGAATAATTGCTTAATGAAGGGGTATTATAAAAACCCCGAAGATACTGCCTCAGCATTTGATGAAGAAGGCTATTTAAAAACAGGAGATATTGGTGAATATGATCACGAAGGATTCTTAACGATTACTGGGCGTATTAAAGATCAGTTTAAAACTGATAAAGGTAAATACATTTCTCCAGCTCCGATTGAATTAGAGTTATCAAAAAATCCATATATAGAACAAATTTGTATTGTAGGTATGGGAATTCCACAACCTATTTTATTGATTATTCTAACTGCTGAAGCAAAAAACATTGACAGACAGGAACTCAGTGAAAACCTCATCAATATGATTAAATCAATAAACCCTACTCTTGAAAAGCATGAAAAAATTGAAAAAGTCATTATTATGAAAGAGGATTGGACCGTTGAAAACGGGCTCATTACACCCACCTTAAAAGTAAAGAGAAATCAAGTCGAAAAAATACACATGCCAATGTATAAATCATGGTTTGATTCTAAAGAAAAAGTAAT